>JARRQQ010000607.1:0-4422 GCA_037381725.1 Sedimentisphaerales bacterium | reverse complement strand
ACGTTGCACGTCGTTTCGTAGCCGAGGTCGTGACATTTGATGATAAGCTCGATGGCGCTGTCGATATACTTGACGTACGTCGCGGCCCGGACCATATCGACCGGACTCTCGTCCGCCGGGGCGAATACCGTGTCAAAGAGCAGGTATTCGCCCCGGCGGACGAGAGTCCGGTCGATATGTTCCGGGCCGCGACGTACGTCAAGTATATCGACAGCGCCATCGAGCTTATCAACAAATGTCACGACCTCGGCTACGAAACGACGTGCAACGTCATGGCCATCTCGAAGGAGATCGAGCCTGATCTCGTCGAGGCCCTCGACCAGCTCGCCAAAACCCCCGTGGACGTCGTCTACGTCGTCGACAGCTTCGGCGCGCTCTATTGCGAACAGATTGAGTACTTTGTCAAGCTCTATCAGCAACACTTGCCCGGCAAGACCATCGGCGTTCACTGCCATAACAACCAGCAACTTGCCTTCTCGAACACCATCGAGGGCATTATTCACAACGCCAATTACGTGGACGGCTCGCTGTTCGGCATCGGTCGAGGTCCCGGCAACTGTTGCCTCGAACTGCTCGTCGGTTTCCTGAAGAACCCGAAATTCAACCTGACGCCCATTCTCAAGGTCATCCAGGAATACATGATCCCGATGCGCCAGGAGATCGAGTGGGGCTACATCATCCCGTATTTCATCACCGGCATATTGAACGAGCATCCCCGCTCGGCCATCGCCTATCGCAAGACCGAGGACAAAGACAAATACGCCGAGTTCTACGAAAAGATGCGTCTGCCCCAGGAGTAAAGGGCGGTTTACATTTTCTCCGGTCGTTGCACCTGTTCTTTCAAGGGATCGGTGAGCATGGCCCAAAGATGTGGGTGTGCTTCGACCAGACGGGCGATGTCGGCAAGATCTTTCAGTCGCTTGCTTTGCCTTCGTTCCGGCTCGGACCACGCTTTTATTTTGCCTTTGAGTGTGTCTTCCAGCGAGGCGACTCGCAAGAGGATGCCATGCACGTCGGCTGGCACGGCACGGGAAGGAAAATCTCTATAGAAATCTTCCGTACTAAGCTGAATACTGACTGCCGAATGTCCCTTGAAATTGATGGACCACTCAAATCGCTCGGAGTGAAATCCCGCGTCCTCGAGCAGCGAGACAATACACTCGATCGCTTCAGCGGCCACGACAAAGTCCACGTCCTGGGTCACCATCGGTTGTTCCGCCCAGTGGTTCACCGCCACGCCCCCGATGGCGCACCACGCCACGTCTGCTCTTTCCAGGCAGTCTACGAGCCGCATAACGTCGTCTGTTCCTCCTGACGTTTGCCAATCATAAAATTGTTTCGCCATCATATCTATACACTATAAAAATAACGATAAGCCATGTTACGTAGAATTATACATGTGTCAGTGTCACATGCAACCAAACGTTGTATGAAGTTTATCATTCCCGCCTAACTCGCTTATTGCTGATGGCTCATTTTTGCTTGCTTTTTGTATGGATTGGGGTAGATTTTGAGGGTAAAGAAAAGAGATTGTTTCGCTGGGGAGGTCGACTTGTAATAATGAAAATTTGGAGATTTGGCTATGATCGGCAAGAAGATACGGCTTGAGAGAATCATTGATCGCAACTCGGGTAAGACCGTGATTATTCCGATGGACCACGGCGTGACGGTCGGGCCTATCGAGGGCCTGGCGGACATGCGCACGACGATCGGCAAGGTCGTGGCCGGCGGGGCCAACGGCATTCTGATGCATAAAGGGATCGTTCGGGCCGGGCACCGTGGCGCGGGTAAGGACGTCGGGCTGATTATTCATCTTTCAGCCGGGACATCTCTAAGCCCCGACCCGAACGCCAAGGAGCTGGTCTGTACCGTCGAGGAGGCGATCAAACTCGGGGCGGACGCCGTTTCCGTCCATATCAATCTCGGGGCCGAGACCGACAAGGAAATGCTCCGGCAGTTGGGCTACGTTAGCGAGCGGTGCCTCGGATGGCAGATGCCGTTGGTGGCGATGATGTATACGCGGGGACCGAAGATACAGGACGAATACGACGTGGAGAACGTCAAGCACGCCGCCAGGGTCGGCGCCGAGTTAGGCGCGGACATCGTAAAGGTGGTCTATACGGGCAGCGTCGAGAGTTTCGCCGGCGTGGTCGAAGGTTGTCCCGTACCGGTCGTGATCGCGGGCGGGCCGAAGATGGGCAGCGACGAGGAGATCTTCAAAATGGTCGAAGGCGCGCTGGCTGCCGGTTCGGCGGGCGTGTCCGTCGGCCGCAATGCCTTCCAACACAAAGACCCGACCAAGATGGTCCGGGCCTTGAGCAAAATGGTCCACGCGGGCGCCGGCGTGGAAGAAGCGATTGGCACGTTGAAACAATAGCGTACTAACCGCAGGGAAGGAACGATGATGGGCATACGAGAAGTCGTTATTCCAACGCTTTTCTGCCTTTGCTGTTTTGCGGCGGAGAATCCCGTTACATCACGAACACCAAGCCAGACGCTAGCGCACGTCGAACGCATCCCTCTGGACACACTCCGAGCGGACCTTGACTATTTGTTCAGGACCATCTCGGAAGTGCACCCAAACATGTACGCTTATACAAACGCAGAAAAGTACGCTATGATCAAAGATGCGCTTTACGGATACGTTGATCATGCAATGACGACCTCAGAATTTTACGTCTGCGTCCAACCCGTCGTTTATTATCTCCGAGACAGTCACACCATGGTGTATCGGCCTCCCAACTTCGTCATGCCTCCGATTACCGGGTCCATGCGGGAACTGGGCGTGAGGTTGAAAGAGATTCTGAAAGATGATGAAGCTCCCAAGACCGATACTCAATACGTTTCGGCTCCGCGCAAGAAAGAGTATGCGGGACCGTATTCGTACCACTTATTGCCCGAATATGACACCTGTTTGATGGTTCTTGATTCCTTTGGAAAGCCCGATGAGATCGAGCAGTATACCAAGAAATTCCAGGAAGCTTTCAAGGCAATCAAGGACAAAGGAGCGGCTCATTTAGTGATTGACGTGAGGGAGAACCGCGGCGGCTCTGGCCTGGTGGGTGATGAGCTTCTAAAGCATCTGGCTAAAAAGCCTTTCAGGCAGATCGAGAAAGTTGAACAGAGGATTGTTCCTGCCTTCTTTGAACTATGTGAAGTTGAACAGAGGATTGTTCCTGCCTTCTTTGTACTGTGTGAGCGATACGGCCTCGATGCCAACAAAACAATGTTGGACGAGTATGGAATCGATCTGGAAGGTCTGAAGTCGAAGGGCCGCTACAAGGCTGGGATGATCGCTACGGGACAGGCCCCATTCAAGAATCCACACAAACCTTCAGAGCGATTCAAAGGGTCTGTGTACTTGCTGATTGGAAAGCCGACGTTTTCGTCGGCATCGAATTTTGCGGCTGCCGTGAAATACTTTCAAATGGGAACTCTGATTGGTCAAGAAACAAGCGGCACAAGAGACCATTACGGCCAGGTTCTGCCGGTCGAATTGCCTCATTCCGGGTTGAAAGGACAGGTTTCAACCGCTCACTTTCTCGCGGTCGGCGGCACGGAAGATCCTGCTGGTGTCAAACCTGATTGCGAGGTCCGGCAAAAACCTGAAGACACGGTAAGAGGAATAGACACCGCATTGGAATTTACGTTGAATCTTATCAGGAACGGCGGGACTGTTTCGGGCACTCAATCGGTAAACTAATCGTTGGAGGAACAATGCAATGCATCGTTATCGAACAATAATGGTATTTGTCACCGGATTCACAACTATCATCTGCTTTCTTTGCTGCGCGGGAGTCGCGCTGGGAGAGGGGCAGACGAAGCTCGTCCAGGCCAAGGACGGCTCCGGCATCGTCGGCTACAAGGACACGCCGATCCTGCCCTGGTGCGGCTACCACGTTCACGATCCCGACCGGCCCGCTCCGCCGAGAGTGACGCCGGGCCGCCCCACCTCCCCTACCGCTCCTTCCGACGCCGTGGTGCTCTTCGACGGTAAAGACCTGTCCCAGTGGAAACCGTCCGACTGGAAGATCGAAAATGGTGAGCTCATCGCCGTCTCCGGCAATCTGACGACGAATCAGGCGTTCGGCGATTGCCAGTTGCACCTGGAGTGGATGGCGCCCGACCCGTCGCGGGGTGACATGTTCAATCGCGGCAACAACGGGGTGATGCTCATGGGCCTGTTCGAGATTCAGATTTACGATTCCTACACAGAGAAGCTCTATCCCGATGGTCAGGCCGCTTCCGTCTACGGTCAAACGCCCCCGATGGTCAACGCGTGCCGCAAGCCCGGCCAGTGGCAGAGCTACGATATCATCTTCTTCGCCCCGGTCTTCAAAGACGGCAAGCTCGAAAAGCCCGCTCGTGTCACCGTCCTGCACAACGGCGTGCTCGTTCACCATAACCAGGAAATCTACGGTC
>JARRQQ010000606.1:0-3256 GCA_037381725.1 Sedimentisphaerales bacterium | reverse complement strand
TAAGTTATTGTTAATAGTTTCAGTAACTAAACGTCCGCGATGGGTCGGTTTTCTGCCGTTCCCTGGCGATTCCTCTATGTCCTGGTAGCCGCAAAATTAACTGTTCGTACTAGCGATACGTGCTCACACCCAGGTCCTTACTCGATACTTTTCAGTTACGAACCAGAATGAAGGTCTGTAACAGCTGGTTTTTTTCAGTTCCGAATCCGGAAACTGTGTGTACTGCTTGCAGTGCCCTGACTTACCGACATAAATGCTGAATGTCCGTCATGATGGTAGCACCGATAATTCGAGTAAATCACTCAGCTATTCGCCTCGAATGGCTAGAAAGGGCTCGTAACTAACCGTTCCCTGACAAGCTGTCTACTTCAGCTTTGCCACAACAACGGACATTAACACATGGCTCAGCGGCGCGTTTTCGCGTCCGCTGGAGCCGCTCGTTCGGCTTCTTGTCCACTTTGCGCGGTTGCCTTACGAGTCAGCGGTTCACATCGACAACCACCCGTCCTCTCAATTGGCCGTCGAGTAGTTTCGATGAAAGTGGCAGCACCTCTGTCAGGCCCACTTCTCTGCTGATCGCAGCGAGCTTCGAGACATCGAGATCCGTGCTCAGGCGTTGCCATGCTTCGAGTCGCTCGGCTCGAGGACACCTCACGCTGTCAATGCCTGCCAGAGTAACGCCGCGCAGAATGAACGGTGCAACGGTGGCCGGGAAATCCATTCCACCCGCAAGGCCACAGGCCGTGACGACCCCACCGTATTGGGTCATCGCGCAGACATTCGCCAGCGTGTGGCTGCCGACAACATCCACCGCGCCAGCCCAGCGCTCCTTCGCCAAGGGCTTGCCGGGTGTCGCATACGTCGCACGGTCCAGGATCTCCACAGCACCCAAACTCTTGAGGTAATCGGCTTCCGCCGGTCTGCCGCTCATCGCGACGACGGTGAAACCAAGCCGGGTCAGAATCGCCGTCGCCACACTGCCCACACCGCCTGTCGCGCCGGTCACCAGAATCTCTCCATGGGCGGGCGTGACGCCATGCCGCTCCAGCGCCAACACACAGAGCATCGCAGTGTAGCCCGCGGTACCAATGGCCATCGCCTGCTGTGGCGTGAACTGCTCCGGCAGCGGCACCAGCCAGTTTCCGTTCAGCCGCGCCTTCTGGGCGAGGCCGCCCCAATGCGTTTCTCCAACGCCCCAGCCATTGAGAAGAACCGCATCGCCGGCTTCGTAATCCGGATGCGTCGAGGACTCCACCATCCCGGCCAGATCAATGCCGGGAACCATCGGAAACTTGCGCACCACCGGCCCCTGGCCCGTGATGGCTAACGCGTCCTTGTAGTTGAGCGTCGAATGGGTCACCCGCAAGGTCACATCCCCTTCGGGCAATCGTCCTTCGTCCAACTCCGTCAGTGAGGCGCGGTAGCCCGCGTCGTTTTTCTCGATTAGAATGGCTCTGAACATAACAGTTGTATCAATCCGTTGAGGTGATTGAGTTATTTACTTCACTTGCCGAACAACCATTCGGCGACCGAATGAATGTTTTAAAAACGACTATTGGTTCGTGTAACATTTCGGCCATTCCATGTGAATCAATCACTAACATATCCGCAATGATGTTATGCGGACCGAAATACGGCTGAAAAGCGAATCAAGGAAACGAATAATATCGGCTCAATCAGAGCCGTGCTAGACCAGTACAGGAAGGCATATAAGCAATGACTAAATGACTGCTCTCAGTACAAAAACGACATGATGGTGGGATCCGTGTATGTCCGTTAAGGGACCCGAAGCCGTCATTCACTGAATGCTTATATTTCGAGTAACTGAACGACCGGAATGGGCAAACCTACCATTCCCTGGTGATCTGCCTATGTCCTACTTGCCGCAACGGACATCGCAATTATGCAATCAACACTTTAGAGAATGCGCAAAACCAAATGTAGCATTTAAACAAGAAACCATGCTTTTGCTTGGTTGCAGCCCATGACAGGTCTGTCGACCGTGGTTTTCAGGGAAGTAGCGGACCAGAACAGATAAACCGCAACTGTACGGATCGCGCGTCTTAAACAGCATATGTTTTTTAGCCGCCAGCAACTAAATCAATTCCTTCAAGATAGCTGCCATGTGAACAATTGGCAGGGAGAAATGACCTTCACCGGGTACTATAGTCAGAGTCGCATTGGGCAGAACTTCAGCGAGATAGCGTGCGTGATACAGCGGAACAGTCGTATCCCTATCACCCTGCCAAAGGTGTACCGGCACCTGAATTTCTGACAGATTGAAGCCCCAGTCACGGGCAAACAGCTGGAATTCCGAGGTTACTCCCGTTACGCCCTGACGTATTGATTCCTGCATAGATGCCGTGATCTGGACCAGGATGTCTTTACGCTCCAGTATCTTCCGGTCTGCAACAGACCCACTCATCGTCCATCGCAACAGTCGTTCTGGATGGGGGCGCAAAATGCTGAGGATAATCAGTGTATGCAAAGTTCTGAGCACAAGGGGTGCGCGACGAGCAAGAAAATAACTGGGCCATGCCAACCAGTTGGTATGCGCTAGAACTCCCTGTGCACTCAAAGGAGCTAGCCCGCAAATAACACTCACGGTGCTTACCCGCGCAGCGAGGGCATAACCACATGCCATGGCATACGGTCCGCCACCGGAAACGCCAAGTACGGCAACCCGTTCGAGGCCCAAGGCATCTAGGAGTACAGTGACATCTCTTGGCCAGTCGAGCAGGTTGCGACCGGGTAGTGGATCCGACAGCCCAAAGCCTGGGCGGTCGGCAGAGACAATACGCAAGCCGGTTTGCTTTGCAATCGACTGGGTAAGGGTTGCCTGTAGCCTAGAGGCAGGATATCCATGGCAAAACAAGACCGGCATCCCCATGGGGTCCCCATATTCGCAATACCCCATAACACGCCCATCAGGCAAAGTGAGGATCTTGTCTTTGATAGCCTCGGGCATGAAAGAGAAAGTGGGGGATATATTTACGTAGTTAAAGAGTCAGCATCTTAGAATGGAAAAGGACTGAAATGTTCCGGAACCTATCATCCACTTCTAGCACCTTAAGGCCCCGCGTTCAGTACCTTCAAGACTAACAAGTTCTTACGCTGAATGACCGGGTTGTGGTCACAAACCCGCCGTTCATCCCCGGTACCTCCACCGGAATCATCGGAGGCCGTTCATCGGCGACTGTTACGCCACCGTTGTGGATTCCGAAGAGAGAATCCGCGTTAAGCCTACCAGCCAGAG
>JARRQQ010000605.1:0-3276 GCA_037381725.1 Sedimentisphaerales bacterium | reverse complement strand
AATATTTGCCGTTCGCCGATGGCCGAAGCTGTCTTCCAGCATCTGGTAGACCAGGCCGGCCTTTCGGATCAGATTGAGGTAGATTCGGCTGGCACCAATGCCGTGAATCGAGGCGGGCCAGCGCATCCCGGCACGCGGGACGTGTTGCACCGTCGCGGCATCGCGTACGAAGGTCGTGCCCGCCAGGTGTCTCTGGCCGATGTTGACGAGGCAGACTACCTGATCGCTATGGACTACGAGAACCTGGACACCCTGAAGCGCGCAACATGGCCGCGGGACCTGAACGGGAAACTGCACCTGCTGCTGGATTTTGCGCCCGAGATCTCCACCCACGAAGTGCCCGACCCGATCTGCGATGGCAAATTCGAGAATGTGTATAGCCTGGTCGAGGCCGGCTGTCGTGGCTTGCTTGATCACATCCGAGCCGAACACAACCTGTAGCTTTCGCCGTGCAGATGGTTGGAGTGCAGGCTTTCCCCACAGGCTCCCTAAAGGGCCCCTGTGGGGAAAGCCTGCACTCCAAATTAATTTACGATTTTTAAGGTTATAAATGTCGATTTATGCATGTGCGATACGACTATATAGTGTACGATCAAAACAACGGAGGAATGCATGAAGTACCTGTGCCTGATCTACATTGACGAGAAGAAGCTGGACGCCATGCCCAAGGGCGAGATAGATGCTCTCATCGAGGAGACCTCGGCCTACAACGAAGCGCTCCAGAAGAGCGGCCACTTTATCAGCACGGCGGGCCTCCAGCCGGTCCAGACGGCCACCACCGTACGTATGCGGAATGGCAGGGTCTCCGTCACCGATGGTCCCTTCGCCGAGACGAAGGAAGTGCTGGGCGGGTTCTACGTGATCGAGGCGCGGGATCTGAATGAGGCCATTCAGGTGGCCTCCAAGTCGCCATCGCTGCGCATCGGCAGCGTCGAGGTGCGGCCGGTCGACGAGTTAATCCAGCAGTAGTACCGGCCAGTAATAGGAAGAAGGAGAGACCAAGATGCAAAAGACCACTACTTTTTTGACGTTTGTCGGAAAGCAATATGGCAAAGCCGAGGAGGCGATCAATCTTTACACCTCCCTATTCAAGAATTCGAGAATCATCAACATCGTACGCGCCGGCCCGGGCGAAGACGAGCCCGAAGGGACGGTCAGGCACGCTGTGTTTTCTCTCGACGGGCAGGAATATATGGCTATGGAGAGCAGCCTGGGCCATCCCTTTACCTTTACGCCAGCCATGTCGATTTTTGTGACATGTGAGACGGAAGACGAGATCGATAAGCTTTTCGAGAAGCTGTCCCAAGGCGGGTCTGTTCTTATGGAATTGACTCAATATCCCTTCAGCAAAAAGTTTGGGTGGGTTCAGGATAAATTCGGCGTTTCGTGGCAGCTAAATCTCGTATAAAGTGATAAGGGAGAGTAACTATGTTTAAGCCAAAAGCAGCATTTAGCGGTTTTTCGGTTGATAGCTTGGCGAAGGCTAGAGAATTTTATACAGGCACCCTGGGGCTGAACGTGGACGATGAAGGCGTAGGGCTGAGGCTACATTTACCCGATGGCGCCACGGTGTTCGTGTATCCCAAAGATGACCACCAGCCAGCCACCTTCACCATTTTGAACTTCGTAGTGGATGATATTGACGAAGCAGTAGATGACCTAACAAACCGGGGTGTCCGGTTCGAGCACTACGAAGATGATCTTAAAACGGACGAAAAAGGCGTGGCGCGTGGCCTGTCTCAAAACATGGGTCCTGACATCGCTTGGTTCAAGGACCCGGCCGGCAATATCCTGTCGGTACTTCAAGACAGCATACAGGAGAAATGATGATGGCAAGCCAACAAAAGATTACCCCATTTTTGTGGTTCGACGACCAGGCCGAAAAGGCTGCGAATCTTTATGTGTCGATTTTTAAGAATTCCAGGGTCACCGGCATTAATCGCTATGGAGAAGCAGGGCCTGGAACGGCGGGCACGGCGATGACCGTGTCATTCGAGCTCGAAGGCCAGGAATTCACGGCGTTGAACGGCGGGCCTGAATACAAATTCACGGAGGCGATATCGTTTTTTGTGAACTGCGAGTCGCAGCAAGAAGTGGACGAGTTGTGGGAGAAGCTCTCCGCAGGTGGGGAGCAAGGTCCGTGCGGCTGGCTTAAAGACAAATATGGCGTGTCGTGGCAGATCGTCCCGACTGTTTTAGGCGAGTTGCTTGGTGACCCGGATCCTGTCAAATCGCAGAGAGTTATGCAGGCCATGCTGCAAATGAAAAAGATTGACATAAAAACATTAGAGCAGGCCTATGAGCAAGAATAATCAGTTCACCCATGCGCCGGTTGCAAAAGCAGAAATGCTGATTCGTAAACCGGTGGCCGAGGTATTTGAGGCTTTTGTCAATCCTGATACTACGTCCAAGTTCTGGTTCACCAAGGGCAGCGGACGGCTAGAGCCTGGTAAACTAGTCCAGTGGGATTGGGAGATGTTTAATGCTTCCGTAGAGGTTCGGGTAAAAGCGATTGAACAAAACAAGCGCATCCTCATTGAATGGGGGGCATTTAGCACGCCCACCACAGTGGAGTGGATTTTTACGCCTCAAGCAGACAACACAACTTTCGTCAGCATTACCAACGCCGGCTTTAGCGGAGATGGGGATGAGATCATAAAACAAGCCATCGATTCAACGGAAGGATTTGCGTTGGTACTCGCCGGGCTAAAGGCGTTTCTTGAGCACAACCTCATCTTGAATCTCGTGGCGGATCATTTTCCCGAGGGGCTCGCAGAAGGCTAAGAAGCATTGTTGGGTAGCACAGTAAGGAGGAGATCATTATGGAAGATAGCACCATGACACATGACGAGCGCGCCATCCGCGAGTTGGTCGATACCTGGTTCACCGCTACCCAGGATGGTGACCTTGCAACAGTGCTGGGCTTGATGACAGACGACGTGGTCTTCATGGTTCCCGGCCAGGAACCCTTCGGCAAGGAAGCGTTCAAGGCCACCTCTGAAGAAATGCAGAATGTCCGCATCGAGGGAACCAGCGACATTCGGGAAATTCAGATCCTGGGCAAGTGGGCCTATCTTCGAAATTACATTGAGATGACGATGACCCCACCTGACGGCGGCACGCCGATACGCCGGTCCGGTTACACGCTCACGCTACTACGTAAGGAATCCGACGGGCAATGGCGGCTGGCGCGGGATACGAATTTGCTAACGGTCGAGGGATAATCTGAGAGAAAGAAGATTCCTTGAGGCCGGCTGTACAGTTAGGCTCGAGAAG
>JARRQQ010000604.1:0-3281 GCA_037381725.1 Sedimentisphaerales bacterium | reverse complement strand
TTTCGGGCCGTCGCGCATTACGGCATCACCAGTGAGGATATTGACGCGGCCTTGGCGGCGTTGAGCGAAGCCGCAAGTCAGGTGTAGACCTGCCCAGAAAAGCAATCGGGGCCTACGCCAGGCATATTGGCATAAGCCCCGAACTGAGAGCAAGTTACAGTGCAGGTGAGCCTGCTTAGCCCGCGCTGGGGGCGGGAGTCAGCCGAATATCGTCGATGTAGACGGAGTCCAGATCTTCTTCGGGCTGGCCGGAATTCGTGCCGTCGCCCATGCCGATGGTGAGCTTGCTGATCTGTGTCAGGTCGACGCCGGCCGCGCTAACCTCGGTCAGGTTGATCGTCCAGTCGCGCCAAGACTCTGACTGGCAGGCGAAGTTGTACGGATTAGGGACGGTTGCGCTATTGCCAGCGACGTCCTCTACGCGGACGTACATCTGTTGCTCGAAGTTGTCCACCTCGCCGGCGAACGACAGCGCCAGCATCCCGACGCCGAGTTGCGTCCAGTCCTGTGGGCTGGCGAACATCCGCGTGGCTTCCGTAAGGTACGGCTCGTACTGATTCTGATAGTACAGCCGCATCGACTTGTCGCCAGAGCCGTCCGTGGCCAGGAAAACGTAGTCAAATCCCTCGATGTTGTGGGGCCAAGCCGCCTGAATCGCCGCGTCGTCGGCGTACGATTGGAAGCTCTCGACGGTCAGGTAGTTTCCGGTTGTGAAACTCCAGGTGCGACCTGTCACGGTGCCGGACGGTCCGACCTCATCGACGCGCCACTCGTACGTCTGGTTGAATTCGAGCGGGCCGGGCGAATAGTTCATTCCCGTGGGCGCCGGATCGATCTTCTCCATCGCCCCGGCCTTGCCGAACCACAACTCGCGGCCCGTCGCAAACTCGGCTTCGAGCCAGCTCAGGGGGACATCGACCGACAAGCCCGTCGCGCCGTCGGCCGGGCTGGGGTTCACCGCCGCCGGACCGTCGGAAAGGGAGGAGATATCATCGAAGGTCACGTAGTAGCCGGCCGGCTCTTCGTCTTCGTTCTGTCCGAAAAGGCCACTTACACCGCTGATGAAGGGGGCGTCTTGATCTTCTTCCTCTTCCCACGGGTCGTTGCCGGCGGTGTCCACCAGCGTCGCGGTCCGGGCGACGAGCGGGCCGTCCTTGTACTCGTAAATGCTGCCCGTGATGTAGACCGGGCCGGAGCCGACAATATCCATCTCGGCGTAGAAGCTCCGGGCATTATCGAGACTCGGCACCAGGATATCCAACCGGAGCTGCTCCTCATTCCTCATGATGTTCTGCATCATAATGACTTTCTCCAGGTCGATGCGGAGGTTGGCGGGGCCTTCCGACCAGTTGATGTGCATCACGTAGGTCTGCGTCGCGATGAGGCCGGGAGCACCACTGACGGTGCCATCATCCACGAAGTAGGTTGCCCTTCCGATCAAGCCGCAGTAACTGTGGGAGGCATCGCCAACCACGTTGACCACGGCGCCGACACGAACGTCAGTGAAAACTTCTTCACTGCCGAACCCGGCCCCGAACGCCGAGCCTCCGACGGCCACCGAGCTTGTCTCGGTGAAAGCAAGATAGTCGTTATCGTTCGGACCATCGACGATCTCGGCCGTAAACGTCTTCGTCAGATCGGGATAAGGTGAGAATTGCCAGGTGGACAAATCGAACGTGTTGTTGTCAAAAGTCTCCACCCAGCTAGCCCGGGCGGTCGCGCCGGCCACGATGGCCAAGCTCATACAGACGATAGCCAGACTTCTTACTCTAAGCATGATAGTCCTCCTTCAAATGAACTCTGCAATTACGCACGATGCGCACGTGACCCACAAGTTGAAATCGTCACTTCTCCTCGTTTGTCGAAACACCATCCAATCCTTCAGCCGGGTGGATAGACACCCACCACTACGGCTACCCTTATTTATACCAAATCCGGCGGGTTTCTTCAAGCAAAATGTCTGCGCGGCGCGGAATGGGGGAATGGGGAATCAGGGTACCAGGAAAGCAAGTCTTCAGGCGGGGGGCAATCGCATATCTCGTCCGACTTCTCAACTCGAATCCAACAGCAGGCTTCAGCGTTATCATTGAAATGGCACTCGACGTCGAAGGAGGCTCCTTCAATCGTACACGATATCACGCCATCGAACGGAGTCGAATGCGGTCCCGACTCGATATTGCACATTTCCTTTAGCCTCTTTACAACCGCGTCGACTTGCGGAGGCTTTGCTGTTCGCGATCCAACAGTCAGCAGCGCCAGCTTCCCATCGCGGTTGAAGACCCTCGTTTGGGAGTCCGACCTGGCCATCTCGATGAGCATGCAATTCACATAGAGGGTAACAGGTGTCGGGGGCTCCAGTACGTAGAACGTTTCAGTCCATGTTCGGTCGTCCCTGGGTACGCGATGGAACAACTTGACGAGCCAGCTTTTCATCTATGACGTCTGCCCCACTACACTGGAAACAACCGCACTCGAATATTTGAATTATACAACATGTAGCCACGAATTGCCAGTGTCTTGTTGTCACTCGTGCGCTCAGACCATACTGATGTGCTTCGCAAAGCTTTCTTGAATAGATCCCTCGGCTACGCTCGGGATGACGCGTGCCAATACTCCCGAATCAGGGTAACGCAAAGTAGGATGGGCAGGTTCCCTGCCCATGCTGTTGAACGTCCGCCACATTATCAGCATGGGCAACGAGTTGCTCATCCCATCGGTGGCTTTCGATTATAGTGTCCAGCCCTTGCGATAAGGTGGATTAACTAAGCTATTGGCTTGGCCACAATTGTCGAATCGCATGTTTTCGTTGTCCCACTCGAGTTTCTTGCCCGGTATCTTCAGGGCGATGATGCCCAGCATGGCGATTTGAGTCAGCGGGCCGCCATAGGAGTAGAAATCGGAACCCGCCTTGCCGCCGGTTTTGATTGCGTGGAGCCAGTCCCGGTGATGCTCGTTTCCGCGAGGCAGCGTCGGTGCGGGGCGTTTGTACGCCTTCATCTTCTCTTCCGGGATGATCCGGCAGCCGCCGGCGCCGTGCGAACCATACATAATAACGCCCTTATCGCCATAGACATAGGCCCCCGTCTCGACGGGCTTGCGGCCCGCCTCAAGCTCTTTGGCCCGCGGAATCTTCTCAGTGCCGCTGTACCAGACGAGTGTGACCGGCCCGCGTTTGCCTTTGGCCGGGAACTCAAACGTGATGATATCGCCCTTGGGGTATGCGTCGCCCTGTGTCTTCGGATCGTAGTCGCCAACCTGGGCCTGGATAGTCTTCGGGGCGC
>JARRQQ010000603.1:1617-4912 GCA_037381725.1 Sedimentisphaerales bacterium | reverse complement strand
GCGCTCAGCGTCGGCAAAAGGAAAAACAGAATCATCTTCAAGAACCCCACGACCAGAATCGCACTGACCAGAGGAAAGACCAGCACCGTCTAGATACTCGCCAATGGGGTAATCGTGTGGAAGTGATAGAGCAGGATACCTGCCGAACCAAACCAGGCCGCCAGACCAACTGCACCGAGTCTTGCCAAAAGGGAGCCAAGGGTCACGCCTGCGAGACGAAATTTCTGGCTTTTCAAGGTTCTTTGGCCCCGGAACCGATCAATCCCGTGTTCGAGAATGAAGGACTCAATTCGCTCAGTGAACAACACAATTCCCAGTACCGAGGCGAACGACAACTGCCATCCGGCCTCGAATAGCTCCGTCGGCCTGATCAGTAACAGGATAATCGCCGCGAGAGATAACGTGTTGATGGGGTTGGAGTGCCGTCGCAGAAGAATCGACGCACAGAATACCCAGGCAATGATCGCCGCGCGCACCGTCGGTGCTCTTGGAGGGACAATCAGCAGGAAAACGGCGACGGCAAGTGCACAGATTGCAGCCCGCGTCGGCTTCATGAACCCGACCGTCTTACACAAGCACCACATGAGCCACACCAGAATGCCCAGGTGCATCCCGGACAGGCTGATAAGGTGCAGCAAACCTGTTTTGCGAAAGGCCAGGTAGGTGTCCGCGCCGATCTCGCCCCGGTAGCCCAGCAGAAGAGCCTGTAACAAGCCCCGGCTGCTTTCGTCCTCCGGCATGTCACTCAGCAGAGCACTCGTCGCGGCTTGTCTTATTCTCACTTTGAGCTGTGCCAACTCGCCGGAGGGTGGGTGGTCAAGCACAGTAATGCCGGCCCGTGATTGTACGAATACGGCGATGTAGACGTTTCGGCGGGCCAGGTACGCGGCGGTATCGAACTGACCTGGATTGGTCGGCGGCTTGAAACGATCCAGCCAGCAGTAGGCCTGGATCGCATCGCCGACCTTCAAGTCCAGGACGGGCTCACCCACCTGCACGCGAACGGCGCCCGTTGCCCTCTCCCAGCCGTTGACCGTCTCGATCCCCGTGACTTGGAGGTAGAAGCTGCTGCCCGGATCGGTCGGCTCGAATTGCGCAAATTCCCAGTCGGGGTATTTGCTGATCCGCGGCTCGCTGATAATCGAGCCACGAATCGTGGCCAGCCTCCGCTCGCCTGTCACCAGGTTGCGAATGTCACTGGCCTCCGGTTGGCGGTAGCTCGTCAGTCGGATCGCGCCGAGACACACAAAGCATCCAAGAGCCAGATAAGCCGTGACGTATCGGCCGGAAGTATTGAATCGCGGAATACAAAACGAAATGATGGCCATCAACGCAAGCAAAGCCAGCAGCCCGAACCACAGCGACAGGGACAAATCGGCTTTGCTCTCTATCAGAATTCCCAGGATCAAACCCACCGCGACAAAGACCAGAGGACACGTGCTGATGATCCGCTCGTGAAGATTCCTCCCGGCCAATTGCTGGTCAATCACCACTAATTTCCGCCGCACCTCATCCATGCAGGGCAGACTACAGACTCACGACCCAGGATTCAAGACTAATTTCCGAGCAAAAGTGTTTGGATCGCTATGCGATGAACCAATGATCCTTGCTTGTATTTAATTTGACACGGACAAGTTCTGATTTTACATTGATTTATTTTGAACAAGGAAGAAATCAAGGACAGACTATTAAAAGCCGTGAAAGATTGCCCTTATGTCAATGACATAAAACGGCTGGCCATCTTCCGGTCATACGTCAGCGGCGGAGCAAAAGAAAGCAGCGACGTCGATGTTCTGATCGACTTTACCGAGGACGCGCATATAGGCTTTTTCAAATACGTCCGGATTCGCAGAAGTCTGTCCGAAATGCTGGGGCTTGAAGTCGATCTCGTAACACCTCAGGCTTTGAGCAAATACATCAAAAACACCGTACTTCAACAAGCCGAAACCGTCTATGAAGGATGATGCTAATTGTCTGGGAAACCTGCAAGATTGATTTGCCACCATTAAAGAAGGCTGTCAAAAAAAGCTTGGACGCCTAAGCCTTTATAGTACGGCTTAGGCGTCTGAGGCATCCAGCCTACAATGGGATGTAGCGTTTCGGCTCGAGGTTGGTTTCCATGGTCCAGGTGGTGGCCTGCTTGGCTTTGAGGCGATAGCAAATCAGAACGTCGTAGCCCCGGCTTTCGACGACCGGTTTGAGGAATGTGAATTTCTCGACCACTTGCTTCTTTAGTTCCAGGTCATCGAGCATCTCGACGGCGCCCTCGATTCTCACCTGGCGGCCTTCATCGGGGTTGAAGAAGCACAGTTCGACGGCCGGGTTGGACTGCAACTGCGCATAAAGGTCCTTCTGCCGACCCGTAACGAACATGATGCCGTTCTCATCCGCTCGAAACAGCATAATCATGCGAACGCGAGGCTGATCCCCGTCGATAGTCGCGAGACTGCAAACCGGGTTCTTCGTCACAAACTCCAGGACTTCCTTCTTGGTCATTGTTCGGTTCCTTCCATTACGACGGTTGCGTGATTTTCTCCTTGCCGTTCATATAAGGGCGGAGGACGGTCGGGACGGTGATCGAGCCATCCGCGTTTTGGTAGAGCTCCAGGATGGGGATCAGGATGCGCGGAGAAGCGATGACGGTGTTATTGAGCGTGTGGCAAAACAGGTTCCGCTTGGCATTGGGGTCTTTGTAGCGGAGGTTCATTCGCCGGGCCTGGAATTCGTAGAACTTGCTGGCGCTGTGCGTCTCGCAATAGTTGCCGCGCGACGGCATCCAGGCCTCGATATCGTATTTCTTCGCCTGGCCCCGGCCCAGGTCGCCCGTGCAGACGTTGACCACGCGGTAGGGCAGTTCGAGCGCTTGCATCACAGCCTCAGCGTTCGCTAAAATCTCCTCGTGGTATTTGTTGCTCTCTTCGAGGCTGTTCTCACAAACGACGACCTGCTCAACTTTATCGAACTGGTGAATCCGATATAGGCCGTAGGTGTCCTTGCCCGCGGCCCCGGCCTCGCGCCGAAAGCAGCTTGACAAGGCGACGTACTTCAAAGGCAGCTCGTCCGCACCCAGAATCTCGCCCATGCGATAGGCCGTCAAGGGTACCTCGGCGGTCCCGACTAAGTTGAGCTGGTCCTTTTCCATCCGGTAGGTCTGCTCTTCCGAGCCGGGATAGTAGCCGGTCCCTCGCATCGCCTCGTCCTTCATCAACAGCGGCACGGACAAGGGGACATATCCTCTGCTCGTCATTATGTCCATCGCAAACCGCAAGACCGCCCAATGCAGCAAAGCTCCATC
>JARRQQ010000603.1:0-1564 GCA_037381725.1 Sedimentisphaerales bacterium | reverse complement strand
CCAGCTAACTTCACGCCCCGCTCAACGTCGATGATGTCGAGAGCCAGACCCAACTGGACGTGGTCCTTGGGCTCGAAATCGAACGAACGAATTTCGCCCTCTTTCCTGATCTCGACGTTCTCCGTATCGTCTTTGCCTAATGGCACGTCCTCGTCCGCCGGCTGCGGCACTTGCTGCATCAACTCGTCAAACTCCGGCTGCAAGCTCTTGAGATCCTCGTTGCATCGGGCCTCTTGCTGCTTCAGTTCCGAAAGCTGCGACAAAGCCGATTCCTTCTCGTCCGGTGGCAGCGTCGGGATGGACTTGCCGATACGGTTCTTGTCCGTGGAAATGTCCTGAAGCTCCTGTTTGACCGTTCGCAACTCGGCGTCGACAGCGAGCAGTTTGTCGATAGGGACGTCGAACTTCTTCGCTTCGCACGCCGCTTTGAACTTGTCCGGGTTGTCTCTTATCTGTTTTACATCGATCATTGTATTAGGCCCTGGTATCCTTCATCCTGATTTCCTGGTGTCCTGATACCCGCCTTTCTTTCTCAGTCACCCCATCGCTTAATGATAACAACGTTATTCTGCCCGCCGAAGCCGAAAGATTCGTTCATCACAACGTTGACCGGCATCTTTCGCGGCTTGTTTGGGACGTAGTCTAAATCCAACTGGGGGTCGGGATCATTCAGGTTCATAGTCGGCGGGACGACATTGTCGCGGATCGCCAGGATGCAGGTAATGAGCTCGGCCGCTCCGGCTGCGCCGATCAGATGCCCCAACATGCTCTTGACGCTACTGGCCGGGACGGACTTGGCTCTTTCTTTGAAGACTGCCTTGATGGCCTTGGTCTCTATCGAGTCATTTTCGGCCGTGCTCGTGCCGTGGGTGTTGATATAGTCGACGTCTTTGTAGCTGATCCCCGCGTCGGCCAGCGCCGCCGTCATCGCTTGTATCGCGCCTCGGCCTTCTTCGTGCATGTCCGTCACGCGGAATGCATCGGAACTACTGCCGTAGCCGATCACTTCGGCCAAAATTTCGACGCCACGTCTCTTCGCCGAGCTAAGAGATTCGAGAATGACGACGGCGGCGCCTTCGCCGAGGACAAAACCGTCCCTGCTGGCCGTAAAGGGCCGCGACGCCGTCTGCGGGCTGTCGTTTCTCGTGGAAAGGGCGGTCAGACGATTGAAGCCCGTCAAACCCAGCGGGTGGATCATCGAATGCGCACCGCCCGCGATCATGACGTCCGCGTCGCCTCTGCGGATCATCGTCATGGCCTCGCCGACGGCCTGCGTGCTGGCCGCACAGGCGGTCAGGCAGCTTCTGGACGGCCCGCGAGCGCCGGTGAGCACGGCGATGTGTCCGGCAGGCATGTTCGGCTCCTGCTCAAGCTCGCGCATGGGGTTCATCCTGCCGAACGAAACTTCCGCCCAGCGGCCCCAGTCCATCTGGTCCGTCTCGGTGCTCCAGCTTTCCACGATGGCGTCGAAGAATACGTCGTTATCGACCGAGCCTTCGCCCGCCCCCAGGTAGATCCCCATCCGGTTGCGGTCGATCCCGTCGGCCGGCTCGGCGGCTTCCAC
>JARRQQ010000602.1:0-3298 GCA_037381725.1 Sedimentisphaerales bacterium | reverse complement strand
GTACCGTGCCCGACCAGGTCGTGCCGGCAGGACCTCGCCTGTCTTGAATTCGAGTGTATAAAGACTCCACCTAATTCAGTTTATGTTACCAACGGGGCTTTCCATTTGTCAAGGAAAAACCGTCGATCTTATCCGACTGCGCCCGTAACCACAGCAAGAGACAACAAGGTGGGTGCGCAGTTGTCCCTGTTTTCGGGTAACGAACGGCGGCACTTGCGAAAAAAGCCAAAGAAATGCTTGAACTGCCCCGGCTCCCGCTTAGCGGGCCGACGATTCTCATTTGCAATGGTCGGAATCATCATCTATCATACACAAGCACACTGGAAACCATGATGTCTGTGCTGGTCTGCTTTGCAAAGGAATGAGGTGAATCAAAAATGAGACAAGAGAGAAGACTTGCGTTCAAACGTCTAAGCTGTGTATTTGCTTTCTTCACGATCCTGTTCTGTCTCGGCGCGCGCTGTTCCGGCTCGACGTTCCGGAGCCAATGGGACCAAACCTTTGATCGAGTCTGGCTGGGTCAGCAATACTGGGCCAATCCGATGGAGGACTGGCGAATCAGCGGCGGACGATTAGAATGCACCAGTGCCGGCGGCAATCGCAATGTCCACGTCCTGACCCGGCAGTTGAGCTCGTCGCCCGATGGATTCCGCATGTCGGTCCGGCTCGGTTTATCTCAAAGAGGTCAAACCGGTTCAGCGGGTTTCCGCATCGGCATTCACGATGACATCCACGATTATCGCGGCAACGTCCTTTGGGGCAAAGGGATCGACGCCGGCCTGTCTATCGACAGTCGCCTCACGCTGGCCGGTAAGACCAGTCAGGCCCGAGACCTTCCACTGGACGATATGATCCTCACGCTCACCGCCGAGCCGGCCGGGAGGGAGTATGAGTTGACGCTCGCTGTGACCAAGCCGTCGTCAGGTCAACAAATAGCGCGCCTGACCGCGAACGTCGCCGCCGAGCGTCTGGTCGGTAACCTTGCCGTCGTGAACAACTTTCAAACCAACGCTAAGAAGGGGTCGAGATTCTGGTTCTCCGACTGGCGGATCGAAGGGGATAAGCTCGAGTACCACGACGACCACGTGTTCGGCCCAATCCTGTGGGCCATGTACACGCTGAGCAACTCCCGCACCAACGAGAGATACGTCCTGAAGATGACCGCCGAGATGCCGCCGTTAGGTGAGGAAGACAACCGCACGGTGGAACTCCAGGTTCAAGAGCAGAGTGCCTGGAAATCGCTGGGCACGCAGACCATGGACCCCGATGCTTACACCGCTACCTTCCGCGTCCCCAACTGGCCGGCGGACCGCGACGTCCCCTACCGACGGGTCTATAACATGAAGCACAAAGACGGCACACAGAAGGCCCACTATTGGACGGGGACAGTGCGAATAGACCCACTCGACAAAACCCTGGTTTTCGCCGGCATGACGTGCCAATATCACTATGCCTGTCCCTACGCGCCGGTCGCTAAGAATCTGGCCGCCCTGAATCCGGACGTGCTGTATTTCTCCGGCGATCAAATCTACGAAGCAAACGGCGGCTACGGCATTATCCGCGAGCCGGCCGATCGCGCGATTCTCAACTACCTGCGGAAGTGGTACCTGTTCGGCTGGGCTTTCGGCGACCTGATGCGAGACCGCCCAACCCTGTGCACCCCGGACGACCACGACGTCTTTCAGGGCAATCTCTGGGGAAACGGCGGCAATCCGATCTCGGTGGCCCGGCACGATGCGGGAGGATACATCGAGCCGGCGAGGATGGTGCAAGTCGTCCACCGCACGAACACGTCCCACCACCCCGACTTCTACGATCCGACACCGATCAAACAAGGCATCAGCGTCTACTACGGCGACATGGTGTACGGTCACGTAAGCTTTGCCGTGGTTTCGGACCGGATGTTCAAGTCGGGTCCGCGCGACACCGTGGCGGACTGGCCCGGCCGGCCCGATCACGTCAAGGATCCGTCCTACGACGTGAGCAAGCTGGATAAGCCCGGCCTCAAGCTTCTGGGCGACAGGCAACTGGAATTCCTCAAGCACTGGGTCGAAGATTGGCGCGGGGCGGATATGAAAATGTTCCTGAGCCAGACGGTATTCGCAAACGTAGCGACGCATCACGGCACTAAGGACGGCTTCTTATACGCCGACTTGGACTCTGGCGGATGGCCTAAGTCCGGGCGCGACCGCGCTATCCGAGTCATCCGCAAGGGCTTTCCGCTTCACGTCTGCGGAGACCAGCACATCACGACGTTGCTCCAGCACGGCATCGATCAGCAGCGAGACAGCAATTGGTCGCTCTGCACACCCGCCATCGCCGTCGGTTATCAGCGGTGGTGGCGGCCAGACGAGTTAGGCTACGAATATCACAACCGCCCTTCCCACGGCCTGCCTAACACGGGTGAATATGTCGATCCTCTTGGGAACAAGGTTTACGTCTACGCCGTGGGAAATCCTGAAGGCAGCCGGGACCCGAACCGCTACCGCCAGGCCCATATCCGGTCATCGGGTTTCTCAATCGTGCGCATCGATCACGCCAAGCGAACGTATACCTGCGAATCGTACCGATTCCTCGCGGATGTCACGAATGATACGAATGACGATTTGTTCGAGGGCTTTCCCTATACGATCAAACAGACGGACAACTATGGCCGCAAGCCTCTTGGTTATCTTGACGAATATGCCTGCGAAGGAGTAGACAAACCCGTCGTCAAAGTGTACGAAGAGCCGAGCGGCGAGTTAGTATACGCCATACGCGCCCAGGACAGTCACTTTCGTCCCTGGGTCTTCGACGAGGACACGTATACCGTCAAGGTCGGCGATCCGGACACCGACAAATGGAAGACCTATAACGGTCAGATCATTCAGACAAAATCCAGTGCGGCAGAGACGAGCAATGTCTACATGGCCGATGGAATCAAGACGGGCGAAGTTCATCAACACTCGGCTATCGTTTGGGCTCGCCTCACCAAACACAAAGAGCGAAACATCAACGGTCTGCCTTTCACGAAAAACGCCGCAGCGGTGCCGGAAGGTCACGTCCTCGACGACATGGAAGGCAGCGTTCCTGGAATAGCTGGCCAGGTCCGCGTCACCTACTGGCCCGAAGGGTCGCAGAATCAGGCACGATCCACCGAATGGGAGGCGGTCGACATCGACGCCGATTTCACGCGCCAGTTCCCGCTTTCCGGCCTGCGTGCGGGAACGACGTATCGGCTTGAGGTCCAGGGCCGCGTGTCACAAGCCGCCGAACCGAGCTGCACCATACACGGAAGCTTCGAGACCGCCCCCGATCC
>JARRQQ010000601.1:0-3300 GCA_037381725.1 Sedimentisphaerales bacterium | reverse complement strand
GCATAGAACGCTCCGCCCGGCTTGACCAACTCGAACGTGTCCTTCAGACCATCGTAGAGCAGATCTCTCTTCCTCTTGTACGCATCGACCAAATCGCTGACGTCGTAGTCCAATGCCGCGATGGCAGCCTTCTGGAAAGGCGTTGGCGCGCAGACGAACGTGTATTGCTGGAACTTGGTCATTTCTTCCACTAAGTTCCGAAGGGCCTCACCTGCCGCCGCGTAGCCCAAGCGCCAGCCCGTCATCGCGTGCGACTTGCTGAAACCCCGCAGCAAGAGGCTCTTTTCATAGATGCCAGCGATACTCGGGCATGGGCCGTCATAGCAGAACGTCTCGTATATCTCGTCGGTCAAAACCACGAGGTCTCTTTGGCCGGCGACCTCGGCCAGCGCCTTGATCTTCTGCTCGGAATACACCACGCCCGTCGGATTGCACGGGGAGTTGAGGATAATCATCTTGGTCCTGTCCGTGACGGCCTCGGCGACCCCTTCAACCGGGAGATCGAAATCCGGATAGCTGTCAACAAACACGCACTTACCGCCCAGCATGTTGACTAAGTGCTTGTATATGACAAAGTAAGGATCGGGGATAATAACTTCATCGCCGGGATCGATCAGCGTCAAGAATACCAGCAGCAGCCCCCCGCTGACGCCGCTGGAGACAAGCACGGCGGGATCCGCCCAGCCGAATTCCTTTTTCATCCGCGCAGCGATCCGGGCCTTGAGGGTCTCGTCGCCGGCCGTCTGGGAATACTTGTTCTGCCCCGCCCGGATAGCCCGAATCGCCTCTTCTTTCAGTGCCTCCGGCACATCGAAGTCCGGCTGCCCGATCGAGAAATTCACCGGGTCATGCAACTCGGCCGCCAGCGCAAAGACCTTCCGAATCCCGCTGGCGTCAATAAGTTTGGCTCTATTTGAGATGATCTGCTTCATTTGTTCTTCCCACGCAGAATTGACCTGATATCTGCTTCACACAAAAAATCAACAGTTATACCAGCCCTGAGCAAAGGTTTTTTCATCTGCCACCATTTCGTATCGACCGCCTGCAGGATCGGAGGTCTATCCCGATGCGCCACGGCAACAGCAACAAATTTCCTGTCCGCCGGATCAAAACCATCAAGTGCAGGATCCGCTGGAAATTCCTCAAAGTCAGTCTCCCCTGAATTCCTTGGAGTAATTGCCACTTGTTCACAGAGTTTCGGATTGCGATGGTTAGTTAGTGCCCACTTGAGAAAGGCATCACCGGGTCCCGGTTGTCCGGTACATCTGAGATTTGCCATGTACTCCTTGAGAATCAGCCAGTTGTCGTCTAACACCAATTGGCCCTCTTGGACTATTTCTCCCAAACGAACGGCACAAGTTCTTACACACTCAGGTGATGCCTGTTTAGAGCTTCCATTTGCAACGACCGGGACATTGGTGTCAACAACACGTTTCATCAATCACCTTGTGCCTGTCGTTCCATTGCCACTTCGGTCCGCGCGATTGTTTCGCCCATTTCGTCGCCAAAAAAATCTTTGGGCCAGTTGTTGATATTACCATAAAGATCAACGTCCAGCTTTTCCGAGTGAGAAGCGGAATTCCTCATTTCAAGAAAATACAAGGCTGTCTTATCCGGTGATATTTTCTTTTCGGCGAGTCTGAGCTGTAACCTCCTTACAAAATGCTCGCTGTGGCTCTCTACGATGATTTGAACGTTCCGATTTTCCACGACGTCAATGAATATATCTGCTAGCCATGACTGGGCTGACGGATGCAGATGAAGCTCCGGCTGTTCCAGCAAGAGGACCGAACCTTCCGGTACATAATAGCACAATACAAGAACTGGAAGCACCTGCGACAATCCGAATCCAACGTCCGTTATCAGCACTTCGGGGCTTTGCTCGGTTTTTTGTACCAGGACTTCCCAGTCTTTACGTGCCTTGCCGATCCGTTTCACAGAGAACGAGTCGATGATTCCCATGTCTCTGAGCCACCTCGCTATCGTTTCCTCCAGACCTCGCCTTTTCCTCTTACGCCCAGGTGATATGTATGGCCCTTTTTCTCTCGCCGCGAGGATGGCCGCCACGGCAAGCTCTCCCTTTCGTCCGACGTCCGAAGGCGCTTCCCCTGCCCAAGTATATATACGTTTCGGATTGTCTCGCAGTGGACCCAGGTACTTTATTCGGCCAAACAAACCTTCCAGCTCCAAAACAATTTCGGAGAGAAAACCGACATTCTGGAAGAAGCCGCTCGCCTGATCCGGAAATCCATAGAACTTCATCGGTGAAGGAAGCGGCCAAGGTCGTCCCGGTTGTCTGATAGAGTGGTAAGGGTCGGTGATTAAGTCGTACCCGGATTTTGGCTTTTTTCCGTTCGTCGAGTGCATCCTCATACCAAACGTATTGCCAGCATAAGAATAGGAAAACTCCTTAACCGTAGGTATACCTGTCTTCCCCTCGATTTGTACGTGAAACGTTAGATCCTTTCCCTCGAAGAGATTCTTGTCTTTTTGTTGCGGGTCTTTGATTTTTAGTGTCTTTAGCAAGTTCCATGAGATTGACACTTCCAGAGCGGCGTCAGTTCTGTGACAGTGAATCAAGTCAGGAAAAGTACCCAAGTCTACGATGGAAAAGTCATCCCCCGTGTGCAGAACACGTTTGCGATCTAACGATTCCACGGTCTGTTTCAACATGAGAAATAGCTGGAGAAGGCTCGTTTTTCCGGAGCTGTTCGTACCGAAAAATCCGGTGAGGGGTGCAAACCGCAAAGGTCCCGTATCTTCCCATGACTTAAAAAACTTCACCTGTAATTTTGTAATCATCTGTGTCTTGCCTTTCCGGTTCAAGCCGTACCGATCCAATCGGCCGAGCCCCGCTCCTGCGTCTATCGCCATTCATCGGGACGGGAGTGACTGTCCTGCGTCCAATTCTCTCTTGTTGACTCGTTATCATAGTTGACCCGACTCCTCAAGCCAAACAAAAAAAGGTGCACAGCCACTTCGACTCCGACCTGACGAATCAGGTGGGATTGAAGTGAAGTACACTTGTGGTTATACTGTGTGCAATAAGTATCTTTCGTGACGTTAAGTGTCTTAAAAGAAGTCCAGAAGGAGGTTATAACATGGCAGTAACGCAGAAGAAGCTCGTTGAGCTGTTGAACATGGACTTGGAGCTGGAATACTCGGCGGCGATTCAGTACATCAACCACGCCGCCGTCATGACGGGGGCCGCCTATGGCGACATTATCAAAGAGCTCAAGATTCATGCCAATGAAGAGATCCAGCATGCAGTGATTCTGGCCGATCAGATCGATTATCTAG
>JARRQQ010000600.1:0-3303 GCA_037381725.1 Sedimentisphaerales bacterium | reverse complement strand
CTGAGCTACGAGCCCGGCTGCGTCTTGCCGCCGCGTTTTCGACTTTCGAGATTGCGGCGTCCGATTGACTCAAGAAGCATCTCTCGTGCATGGTAATCTAAGTCATTTGCCCGCAGGTGTCCACCAAAAATCCACGTGAGTTTCCGGCTTCCGGCCGCGATCAATCGAGCAGGGGGGGCGCGTTTTGGGTGCCCGCATCGGGCCGCGAAACTCGCTTTGAGTCCGAACGAGTTTGACGGCGGGCCGTAGAAATGATAGACTCTAAATAGAGTGGGCGCGTTTGCGTTCGGGGCTTGTGCGAACATAAGTCCGAGGCCGATTTCGGTGAGAAAAACGATGAAATCGATACGATATAGCTTGATAGCAACGGCGTTCATACTCCTGCTGGTTTGTTGCTCAGGTGCGGCCCAAGCGCGCGTCTCTGTGAGCCTGGGCATTGGGGCCTCCTTTTTCGACCGCTATCCAGGCTCGTGCTATGGCTACTACCCGTACAGCCCGTGGTACGACGGCTACTACACATGGCTCGGCAGGGATCGCATTTGGTGGGACTCCGGTTGGTACAGCCGCTTCCCCAGGCACCATCACTGGCCCGGCCGCTACCGCTCGTCCGGTCTCGGGATCTGGATCGGGGGAACCTATCCGATCGTCGTCGATCCGCCGGTTGTCGTGTACGATCCGCCCGCACCGGCTGGGAAACCGCCCGTAGACACCCAGCTAAGTGAGGCGATACGCAAGAAGCAGAGCGAGCTGCTCAAGGTGCTCAAGATCGGTGACAAGGAGAAACGCCTCCAGGCCATCGACCAGTTGGCGGCGTTTTCCTCCGACGCCAAGGTCAGGGCAGCTCTCGAAGAGGTTTTGCTGTCGGATCCGGATCCGGACCTGCGCAAGGAGGTGGCCGTAGCGTTCGGCAAGACCGAGAGTCAGCTTGTCGTAGCCGCGTTGACGCAGGCCAAGGATAACGACCCCGTCAGGGACGTCCGCCAGGCGGCCTACCGATCGCTCATCATGATCAAAGGGTACTAGCCTCAGACCGCAGCCGGTTCGCTATTCACCCAAGCTATCCTCTCGATCAGAGTCTGCTGGCATATCCTGACCGCAAAATTGGCTTTGATTGGCTTTGTTTTTTCGCCTCAATTCCTCCTTAGAGCATCCGTAAGTCATTGTTCTAAGATGCGTTACGTGAATTCGTCCTCGAAGATATTGGCTTCGTTTTGCATCTTCCGCCACGAAGGCACAAAGACACAAAGCAGCAGAGCTACGCGCGTCATTGCGAGGCCCGCAGGGCCGTGGCAATCTCCCACCTTTCAGGATTGGCTTTGTTTTTCAAAATCATCTCTCTAAGATTTCGGGTTTAGTGCTTCGAGTTTCCGGCCGGAGGCCGGCGAACTTGTCCGACGCTCCGTGTGACGAATTGGGTTTGTTTTGACAAAATAACGGGATAGACAGGATGGATTCTGACCCGGCTATTCATGCGAATTCAGGTGCATTCATGTTGATTTTTGCGAATTTTCTGCATTTTTTGACATTTTCGCGCACTTTTTGATTCTCCTTAGCCACAGATTTCACAGATGTACACAGATTCTTGGCCACTGCCAAGCGTGGTCTGATTTAGCCGAAGCCCTGAAGTGAAGTCGAAAGATACTGCGGGTCTTGGCAGAGAAACCACCGAGAATAGTCAATAGTAAGCTTGTCCCGAGCGAAGTCGAGGGATCGTAAATAGTCAATGGTGAAGGTCTCCTGTTCCCCTGATCCCCACCCCCGGGTCTCCTGGTACTCTGATCTCCTTTTACACTGTCCTCCGTCTTCTGTCGTCAGTCGTCTGTCCTCCGACTCGTGTATCCTGTATATTTTTGTTTGATATTATACTAAAATATGACGCGGTTGTCAAGCGAAATCTCAGGCGCTCTAACAAAAGCCAGTTTGTCATTCCGAGCCCCGCCGAGGAATCTATCAAAACAAGTCCGCGAAGCGGCTCCTTATTCACTTTGACACGGATTGACACCGAATAACACGGTTTTGGATTCACTACGAAGGCATGCCTGCCCCGTTCGACGAGCTCAGGGCAGGCTCTGAGCGCAGTCGAATGGGAAGAGCCACGAAGCTTCATGAAGACCTGATGGCGATTTTCCTTCGTGTTCCACCGCGCAATACGCGGCTAGAGTTGAATTAAACCCATGTGAATTTTGCCCGAGAGGAGGAAAAAGGCATGAATGCCAAAATCCAAAGCCTGACCCGTTTCTCCGTTTCTCTTTCAAGACCCGACCCCATTACCGTCCAAGCACTTGGCCTGACGTTGAAAGAAATTAGGCTGGCTTAGAATTTTTCTTCATTTTGGCCGGGAATGCCTTGCGTCCTTTTCGCTTGTCCTTTAGGTTGACTGATAGATATGCTGACATTTTAGAGAAAGGACATGATCATGACGCAAGCAAAAACCGGCGACAAAGTGAAGATTAATCTCACGGGGAGACTAGAAGACGGCAGCGTCTTCTTAAACACCGGTGAAGGTAAACCTCTGGAATTTAAGATCGGCGAAGGGAAAATACTCCCCGGCATCGAGCATGCAGTGGAAGGCATGAATGTCGGTGAATCCAAATCCGTCAATGTTCCTCCCGAACAAGGCTTCGGTCAGCGGCGTCAGGAGTTGATCGAGAAAGTCGGTCGCGACAAGTTTCCCGACAACATTGAACCTGCCGTGGGCAAAAAGTTGCAGGTCCCTCAACAACAGGGCCAGCCCATGGAGGTTACGATCGTGGATGTTTCAGACGAGTCTGTGACGTTAGATGCCAACCACCCTCTTGCAGGCAAAGAGTTGGCCTTCGATCTGGAGCTCTTGGAAGTGACGTGATATCCCCCTGCCGAGAATGGGGGAGCCGTGAGTACCTTCATAGAAAAGATCGCCCCAGACTGCATTCAAAAAATGTAGTCTGGGGTGATTAAGCGCATGGTGGAAAGACGCGGGGCCAGCCCCTGTCTAAAACAAGAAACCTCGCAAATACCCTGCCCGGCCGAAGCATTACACACAGAGTCATTGATTATTGTCGGAATCTTCGTGTTCCACCGCGAGCTTCGCGGTTAAAGTTGAAATAAATCCCTGCCAATTTTGCCCAAGAGGAGTGGAAGAGGCACGAATGCCAAAATCCAAAGCCTGATCCCGTCCCTCCGTCCCTTCCTCCACGCATCTCGTTCTTTCTTCTCGAATAATTCACAATTCAAGATGCGACCCCGTATTCCCACCAAAAAATGTACCGCTATGGGGCAAGGTTGACATCTTTGGTTTTCCGCGTTTTTCGCTTAACAGGCTGC
>JARRQQ010000599.1:0-4190 GCA_037381725.1 Sedimentisphaerales bacterium | reverse complement strand
ATCCAATAGAGCCAAAGCCTGGCGTTCGGCCTCGAATCGGGCGATTACACGCTTAGAATCCATACCTGGCTTGATGATCTTAACGGCAACCTGGCGTTTCATCGGATGGTGCTGTTGAGCCAAATAGACAATTCCCATACCTCCTTCACCCAGAACACTGACCAATTTGTAGCGTCCAATGCGACCGCCTGGCTTCTCCATGAATATATCCAAAGAAGCTGTTCGATCTATATCTTGCTCTGAAGGTGTTTCACCCAGACCAAGTGAAAAAAGTTGTCGCAGTTGCTCAGGATCTGCTCCTGATGTAAAATCTTTGCTCATAATCTTCAGTACCCAGATCAAACCAAATTCAGATACCATTCAATTGGCTTCTGTTTGATTGAAGAATCAACACGAATCCATTAGGTGCTATCCTTGTATCTATTACTAAATCCGGCACTTATTGGAAATGCTGCGCAGATTTTGGAAAAAATTGCATTATTTCCTGTAATTCCTCACGTGTTTGATCATCCGAAATCACTGTGTTACGGACATGTTCCTGCAAGACGGCTTGAAAACACCGCTTTACAGTGATTGTCATATTGGAGGCTTTTTTCCGGTCCGCAATACGGTATTTTTCGCAAATGTCTTCTAAAGAAGGAGAGGTTTGTTGTCCTAAAATGGGCTGTACGAGACGATCGTTAAAGACATTCCAGTGTATTGACATATCCTGCTCACGACATTTAGCCTCAACATCCGACAGAACACGATCCAATAGTGCCGACATCCAGCCGTAGTTGTAGGACTCCTCGGCAGTCATATCCGGATGAACATGAGGAAAAACAGGCTCGTCAGCAGTATCGAGAGAGACTAACTTGTCTTTTGGGATGCGTTTCTGAGCATTCTGCTTGTGTCTTTCATCTATAAGATATTGCTCCAAAGCGTGCAGGAGAAAGGACCGGAATCGGCCTTTGGACTGATCGGCCCTTTGAATAAGGCCACGACTCAAAACAATCTCATGGAAAAAGCCCTGTGTCAAATCCTTGGCTTCTTCATTGTTGTGTCCTTTACGGTGGAGATAAAAATACACAGGCTTCCAATATCGATCAAGCAATAGGCCTATAAGGGCCCGGTTTCTGTCATCATCGGATTTGGAATCCTCAATTAAAGACCAATGAGTAGTAAGGAACGCTCCCCCCGTTCCTCCCATACTTGTTTGATCATGATATGCCATAGCTTAGATATCTTGTCTATATTCGACCGCTATTTCTGCCGTGTACTATAATGATTAAGTGTCTATATGTCAATTATTTACATGCCAATTGCACCAAGTTGCGATTGTATCTGGGGACTCTGGACATAAGAAATTTCATATTTTTTCAGATTTTGCGCAGCCTCGTAAATTTTTGCCGGATTACATAGTGAAACTCGGTAGGTAAGCGAATAGTGAAACGGTTTTCAACAAGTATTTGCCAAAAAAAGCAGAAAGGAAAGGTACAAAATGAAATGGTCAGAAAGAAACAGAATGAGATTGGTATTAGTTGGAATTGCGGCCGCTATTGTGGTTGGTAGAGGGCGTGTGAAGGCGGATTTTACATTCGGGCAGCCCGTTAACCTGGGGCCCCCGGTCAATACCTCGTATAACGAGGTCGTTGGGTGTTTCTCGGCTGACGGCCTGACGATGTATTTATCGTCTGATGATCGGCCAGGAACAGTACTTAACTGGGATATATGGGTAGCCACGCGCGATACGATCGACGACGAGTGGAGCACCCCCGTGAATCTCGGACCCACGGTCAATAGTTGGTGGTTGGAAGAGGCTGGATCCATATCGTCCGATGGTCTGCAACTTTACTTCACTGCATACGAGGATCGTCCCGGTGGGTACGGCCTTCAAGACGTATGGGTGATGAGTCGGGCAACACCAGATGATCCTTGGAGCGAGCCCGTGAATCTCGGTTCAACAATCAATAGTTCTTTTCGGGATTTTGGTCCGAGTATCTCTTCGGATGGATTGCAACTCTACTTTTCTTCAAATCGCCCGGGTGGACACGGTTCTTACGACATATGGGTTTCCACACGAACCACGACAAATGATCCCTGGACAGAACCGACAAATCTCGGCCCAGTGGTCAATAGTTCAGCCGGTGAAACGTATCCGTGTTTGTCGGACGATGGTCGATTACTTCTTTTCAACGAAGACGACGACCCAGCGGCTCCTAAGAGATCCGGCGGTTATGGCGGTTCAGATAATTGGATGACAAGGCGAGCAAGTGTCTCTGCTCCCTGGGGTACTCCTGTCAATCTCGGCCCCATCGTCAATAGTCCAAGCAACGATGGTCAAGCAGTGCTCTCCCATGATGGTTCCACTCTCTATTTCAGCTCCCCAAGGCCTGGCGGCCTTGGTGGAAGGAAAGGCGACATATACAAAGCACAAATCATCCCAATCGTTGATCTAAACAGCGATGGAATCGTCGATGCTGACGACATGGTCATCATGGTGGACCATTGGGGCACAAATTATCCGTTGTGTGACATTGGTCCTATGCCTTGGGGTGATGGCATCGTAGATGTCGAAGATTTAGAGATCCTTTCTGAGCACCTGTTCGAGGAAGTGGACGACCCGACACTCGTTGCTCACTGGCCGTTGGACGAAATTGAGGGCGACGTAGCATACGAGAGCGCTTTCGATTGCGATGGCACCTTAATGGGTGGCCCCGTCTGGCAACCTGAAGATGGAATGGTGGATGGAGCGCTTCAATTCGACGGGATTGATGATTATGTCAGTACTGACTTTGTCCTGAATCCGGCGGATGGGAGGTTCAGCGTGGTGGCCTGGATCAAGAGAGGAGCGCCAGGTCAGGTAGTTTTGTCACAGGAGCCGGGCTCGAATTGGCTCATGCTGGATGCCGAGGGCAAACTGACCACGGAGCTTCAAGGCTCTGGACGTGATGCTGGCGGTCCCTTGCTGTCTGAGGCGAGTGTGACTGACGGCAACTGGCACCGCATAGGCTTCGTGTGGGATGGCACGTACAGGCATTTGCATGTTGACGGAGTCGAGGTCGCCAGAGATGATGCGCCACAACCTGCCCTGCAAGCTTCAGGCGGCGGCCTCTATTTTGGCGCCGGCAGCACTCTCGCTCCAGGCACGTTCTTCTTTGGCCTAATCGACGACATACGGATCTACAAACGAGTTGTGAATCCATGAGTATACTCCCACAAAGAAACAGTACGCCCAATATCGCCGAAGAGCTTACGGCTTGAAAGAGTTGTGAGCTCTTCTTCTTTTGAACCAGTGCATTGAAGACGTTGACGCCCGATAAATTTTTTGCGAATTGTTTCTTCAGCCCAAAAACTGACATTTTTTGGGACTCGATTTGAAAAAATTGGCTGGCGTGGAGACAAAACAGTGTCATAATGTCACTAGGTCTTAGCAGCATTTTTTAGCTTCTAAAAGAGGAAGCTTTTGGTGCGTTATGTCACTCATCAAAATCTTCAATTTGTGCCAATTGTGCTCGCCACTCTTTGGCTTTTTCTGATTTGTTCCAGGCTTCATAGAGGGCGATGAGATTGTTCCATGACTCCAACGTGTGTGGGTGAGTGTCACCAAGTTTCAGGCGGCGGCCTTCAAGGGCTTCGAGGAGCAATTTCTCTGCGTCTTGATATCGAGCTTGTTCTTTGTATAAGACAGCCAGGTCATTCTTGGATTCCAGTGTTTCGGGGTGGTCCTCGCCAAGTTTTTTCCGCTTGCCTTCCAATGCTTCGTTAAAGAAACTCTCTGCTTCTTCAAACTGTTTTTGCATTCTACAAAGAACAGCCAAGTCATTAAGGCAGGTCAGTGTTTTCGGGCTATCCTTATCCAACACACGTAATTTACCCTTCAATGCCTTGCGCAATAATAGCTCGGCCTTTTCGTATCGGCCCTGGTCTCTGTAGACCACACCTAATTCGTTGATGGCGGTGAGTGTTTCAGGGTGCTCTTCACTTAGTCTTCTGGACGCTGTGTCTACCGCTTTTACCAGTAGCCGCTCCGCCTCGTTGTACCGACCATTGTCAATATACACATCGCCGAGGAAGTTTGTAAAGGTCAGTTCTAGATCAACTTCCCCTTGTCTCTTTTGGCGACAAATTTCCAGGCTCTTTTCGAGCAGAGACTCCGCTTCTGCATATCGACCCTGAAGGTGACGGAACCAGCCCATCCAACCTGTAAG
>JARRQQ010000598.1:0-4686 GCA_037381725.1 Sedimentisphaerales bacterium | reverse complement strand
GGCTGAGTACTCCACAAGTCCGGCGGGCGAGAAATTTGCCGTCCCCGCTGCAGATCAGTATGCGCCGGAGATCGAGCGCGTCGAATCATTGGTCAACGCGGCACGCCGGGAAAGCAAGGAGATCGTTGTCGTCATGGGCGTCGGCTTCGTCGGGGCGGTCATGGCGGCCATTGTCGCCGACACCGTGGATAAAGAGAGCGGCAAACCCAACAAATTCGTGATCGGCTGCCAGCGACCCAGCACTCGCAGCTACTGGAAGATTCCACTCTTGAATCGAGGCGTCTCCCCGGTCAAGGCCGAGGATCCGCAGGTCGAGCCGATGATCGCCCGGTGCGTGCTCGAAAAGAAGACGCTGATCGCCACCTACAATAGCGATTGCCTCAAGTTTGCAGATTGCGTCGTCGTGGACGTCCAATGTGACTATACGAAGAATGACCTCGGCAATATGCGGAGCGGCCAGGTGGAAATGGGCGCTCTCGAGGCCACTATCAAGACCATCGGAGAGAAGATCCCCCCGAATTGCCTGACACTGATCGAAACGACCGTCGCGCCCGGCACAACGGAGTTCGTGGCCTGGCCCATTCTCAAGAAAGCCTTTGCCGGCCGGGGCATAGAGACCGAGCCATTGCTGGCACACAGCTTCGAGCGCGTCATGCCCGGTCGGGAGTACGTCTCATCGATTCGCGATTTCTGGAGGGTTTGCTCCGGCTGCAATGCCCAGGCCAGACAGCGCGTCGAGAAGTTTCTCCGCGAAGTCCTGAACACCGAACAGTTCCCGCTGACCGTCATGGATCGTCCCATTGAATCGGAAACCACAAAGATCGTCGAGAACTCCTTCCGTGCTACCCTATTGGCCTTTCTGGATGAGTGGAGCCTGTTTGCCGAACGCAACGGCGTGGACCTGATCAAGGTCATCAAGGCCATCAAGGTCCGCCCCACGCACTGCAATATCATCTTCCCCGGTCCCGGGATCGGCGGATATTGCCTGCCCAAGGACGGCGGACTGGGATACTGGGCATATAAACACATTCTCGGTTTTGAGGATGACATATTCAAGATGACGACCACCGCGATCGACATCAACGATACCCGCGGCCTGCACGTGGCTACGCTGGCTCGAGACGCGCTGCGCAACATGGGCCGGCAAGCCGCCGGGGCGACGATCCTATTGTGCGGAGCGAGCTATCGACAAGACGTCGGCGACACGCGCTACAGCGGTTCGGAGATCGTCGTGCGAAAGCTCACGGAGATGGGCGCCGAGATGCGCGTGCACGACCCTTATCTCGAGCACTGGTACGAGCTGGAGAAACAGGACACCTATCCCGCTCCGGGGCACTCCTGGGCGAGGTTCTTCCGCAATCAAGACGGCTTGATGGAGCCACACTCACCGTACCTCCAGCTTGATCCCGACGAGATCGTGGAATGGGCGGGTGCTCCCTTAGCGGTGATTGACTGTTTCGGCATATTGGATGATGCGAAAATCCGCCGGTATTTCGAGTTAGGCTGCGAGGTTAAGGGCTTGGGCCGGGGCCACATCCAGCGGATCAAGGAAGAGGTGAAAAGGGCGTAGGGCAATATCTCTTGAATGCGAGCGAAAGGAGTCGAACCTTCACGTCCTAATGGACACCAGGACCTAAACCTGGCGCGTCTGCCAATTCCGCCACGCTCGCGAATATCTTCTCATACGAAAGGCAAGCCGTCTGCATTCGGATCGGGGTCTACCGGGGCTTCAGGCTCTTTTTGCGGTTTGGCCTCCGATTCCGATATCTTCTCGATTCTCTTTTCCGCCTCCTGCAAGATGGTCCGGCAATGCCTAATCAAGCCCATGCCCTTTTCGTACTGCTGGAGGCTGTCCTGAAGGGCGATCTGCCCTTGCTCTATCCGCCCTACGATCTCCGTAAGCTCTTTGATCGCCTCCTCGAAGCTCAGTTTGCTGATATCGTCTTTCGCCTTCTGGCCTGCCATTTCTCTTACCTTATTATATAGGCCGTCCTTGTCGGCACGTCTTTGTTTTTACGCCTTTGTGACCTTGCTTTCAATCAAATTCTCATCGGCAAGTTCGGTAATCATCTCGTCGCCGGGCCGAACGTCTTTTACGGCCCTGACCAGTGAGCCGGTCCGCTTGTTGGTCGTGATGCTGTACCCCCGCTGCAAGACCGACTTGGGATTCAGCGCCGCCAGCCGATTCGTCTGGGCCGTTAGCTGCATTCGGCGGGAATTGATGACCGCCGTAATGCCCGCATTCGCCCGGCTCTGCCAGTCATTCAATTCGACTGTCTTTCGCCCCAACAGCCGGTGCGGCTCGATCCGCACAATCCGCTCGTAGCCGGCCGAGACCTTCCGCTGTGCGTCCGATAGCAGTCCCTTAATGGCGTCCGTCAAATCCGTGGTCAATTCGTCCAACCGTTGCTCGGCGTTTCGGACCAAGAGGAGCGGATTGCGGAAGACCGAATTTGCCATGATGATTTGCACATCCTGTTCGGCCAACTTTATTCTTGCACTCATCTGATTTTTCAGCCTTCGTTCCACCACCGTAAGCCGGTCTCGTATTTCCTGCACATCCGGAACGGCCACAACGCCCGCTTTCGTCGGTGTAGAGGCCCTCGCGTCAGCCACCAAATCCGCGATCGTCGTATCCACCTCGTGGCCGACCGCGCTGATGACGGGGATTTCGGAATCGAAGATCGCCCGGGCCAGAACCTCTTCGTTGAACGCCCAGAGGTCCTCCAGCGCGCCTCCCCCCCGGCCGACGATCAAAACGTCCAGCTTGAGCTTCTTGTTCCGTCTGTTCACGTCGCGCAGAGCCGAAGCGATCCTGGCCGCCGCCCCTTCGCCCTGGACGGGGACCGGATAGAAGGACAACCTCACACAGGGCCATCGGCCCCGAATGCTGTCGGTAATATCGTGCAAAGCAGCTCCTGATTCGCTGGTCAATATCCCGATTCGCATGGGATAGAGCGGCAGCGGCTTCTTGTGCTCATCGTCGAACAGCCCTTCGGCCCGGAGCTTGGCAACCATCTGCTCGAACGCTAATTGAAGGGCGCCGACGCCCGCCGGATCGAGCTTGTCCACGTAGAGTTGATACTTGCCCCCAACCACATAGACGTCGATATGGCCCGTGGCCAGAACCTCCATTCCATCCTGCGGCGAGAATTTCGTTTTCTTGAAGCTGCTCGCCCACATAACACAAGGCAGAATCCCGCCTTCGTCTTTCAGTGAGAAATAGCAATGCCCGCTCGAATGGTGCTTCCAATCGCTGATTTCGCCCCTGACGATCAGGTGCGGCGGCAGCTTCTCTTCGAGCGCCACCTTGACGAGCGAGTTGACCTGGCTGACTGTGTATATCGTTGCTGTTTTTGCCATCTATCGTCCTGGATCACCAAGAATACTTCGTACCGGCTGTCCTGCGACGCTTGATTATACGTCCTTTGCCGACACCGGCCAAGCCCTTCTATTCCAGCCAAAAACGTGAGCGAAAAGCATTGACCGCGCACCCGCAATGTCGTAAGTAGATTGTATGTTGGGGCAGCGTCCGTCCGATACCCTCGTGGTTCCGTGTGAAACGAAGGAGAATACGCGATGAATCGAAGGCAATTCCTTAAACGATGTGCTCTATCGCTCGGCGCCTTGAGCGTCGGGGCGCGTTCGTTGGCCCGCCAGCCGGCGTCTTCCCTGCCCAATATCGTCTTCATTTTGGCCGACGACATGGGCTACGGAGACATCCAGGCCTACTATCCCAAGTCCACGATCCCGACGCCGAATCTCAACCATTTGGTGGAGGAAGGCATGTGTTTCACCGGCGCCCACTCCGGCTCGGCGGTTTGCTCACCGACCCGGTACGGGATCGTGACCGGCCGATATTGTTGGCGCAGCCGGCTCAAACGCGGCGTGCTCTTTCCTCCCAAGGACAAACCCCTCATCGAACCGACCCGCCTGACCGTCGCAGGCATGCTCAAGCAACGAGGTTACTACACCGCCTGTTTCGGCAAGTGGCATTTGGGTATGGAATGGGCCCGGGACGATCACGGTAAGGTCGATTTCAGCAAGCCCATCACGTACGGCCCGACGGACGTTGGCTTCGACGAGTTCTTCGGAATCGCCGGCTCGCTCGACATGGTCCCCTACGTCTTCTACCGAAACCACGACCCGATCCAGGCGACTACGCAAACACAACCCGGATTGAAATTCCCGCGATTTATCCGCAAGGGGCCGAAAGCCCCGGATTTCGACCCCGGCAAGGTCCTGGACCGCCTCACGGAGCATGCGATCTCGTACATCGACAGGCGTGCGGCCGCGGGCACCCCGTTCTTTCTTTATCTGGCCCTGACGGCGCCTCACAAGCCCGTCTGGCCCGCCGAACGGTTTCAAGGCAAGACGAGCATCGGCCCCTATGGCGATTTCGTCGCCCAGGTGGACGACTCCGTAGGACAGGTGCTCCGGGCCCTAAGAGATGCCCAGGTCGAGGAAAACACGCTGGTAATCTACAGTAGCGACAATGGTTCGTATATGTACCGCTGGCCTGAGAGCAAGCCGGACCATACACAGAATCCCGGAGTACAGGGCTTCCATCCTGAAAACCACCAGGCTAACGCGAACTGGCGCGGCACCAAAGCGGACGTCTGGGAAGGCGGCCATCATATCCCCTTCATCGTCCGCTGGCCCGGCCACGTCAAACCCGGCACCCGG
>JARRQQ010000597.1:0-3312 GCA_037381725.1 Sedimentisphaerales bacterium | reverse complement strand
GAGGTGACCTTTCTATTGTTCTGTTACTCGTCAAAATCTTCAGTCTGTGGCAGTTATGCTCGCCATTCTTCATCTTCATCTCGCTTGTTCCAGGCTTCGTAGAGGGCGATGAACTCCTCCTCGGCCAAACGACCCTGATGTTCACAACCGAAGACTTCGAAGACCGCGAAAGCGCCCTGTCCCGCTACAAAAAAGTCGGCGAGCGAGCCCGCCAAAGCCGGCTTGAGTGACGACTTAGAAGGACCATTGCGGTTCCACAAGCGTCTGTTACCTTCACGGAGCCAGCTTCAACTTGGTGAGAATCCGCTCGATTTCAGCGATGTTCCAGATGTCGATATCCCCATTGGACCGCGAGACCGCGAGGCGCTGGCCGTCGGGACTCCACGCAACGTAGTATACAAATCCCTCCTGCTCCGGCAGTGAGTATAGGAGTCGCCCATTCTCATAGTCCCACAAGTCAACACCCAGGTCCGTACGTGACGACATGGCCAGCTTCGCCCCATCAGGGGAAAGCGTGTGCATAATGATGTAATGCCATTTAGTCGTATCATCTGCCTTGCGTGTCGGAAATGAGCCCACCTTCTGTCCCGACTGCACATCGTAGGTTACCACAAATCGATTCTCGTCAACAGCTATCACGTGTCGGCTATCCGGTGTAAACTCAACATTTTGCGCACCGATGCCACGAAGATGGCCCACCACCAACAGATGCGGCTCTTGGGTACAACTCACGTCCCAGAGATATAGTTCCCGCTCACTCCTATAATTGACAAATGCAAGATGCTTGCTGTCGGGTGCCAATGCTACGTCTCTGACATAACCTGGAAACGAACCGACCTTGTCGAACTTGAACTGTCTCTCCGCGTCTGCCGAGTTATCTACCGTGTTGGCCCATACAACAATGGCTCCCTGCTTCGATCCCAAATAAGCTGCACCTGTCACGAGATATCGATTGTCGGGCGTAAACTCCGCTGACCACATCTGGGCCTTGTGTTCACTGCCCTGCTGATAAACGTACTCTTTCGTCTTCGCGTTCCAAAAACGAATCCGGTCTCTGTCGTAGTCAGCAGTGATGATCCACCTTCCGTCAGGACTGTACGAGATGCCTTGACCTTGTCCGTCCAGGTCTCCCTCCCACGCCTGATGCCCGGTAAAGCTTTCCCAGACCCGAAGTGTCCGATCCTTACTCACTGAAGCAAGGTGTGAGCCATCCGGACTGAAAGCAATTGCGGGAACGCTGGCCGTGTGCCCACTAAGAGCCAGTCTTTCATTGGTGGTATCAAGTCTGTACAGCCAGGCCCGCTTGGAATCATAAGTCACCAACGTCTTCCCATCAGCAGAGGCTCCTCCAGAGGTCTGTTCAAATGTGGCCAGATTCTCCTTCTTCTCGAAATCCCATAGAAAGAACCGCCTTCCCAGTTCATAGGCCAATACAGGGCTGTGGGGCAGGAAAATGGCCTGCGGGTCAGTCACGAATTGCTCTGTCAAATGACCAATGGGCTCCCATGTTTCTGTGGAATAGACAACTCCTCCAGACGCTGAGAGAAATGCCAGGTAACGCCCATCCGGGCTAAACTTCATAAAGGTGCCTGCTGCCAGATCCGGTTCGAGGCGAATCAAATGCTGGTCCAGCGTAATATCCCAGATGTCCAGAATTGACCTATTCGAGCCGGCTGGGTCCATGGTACTGGCGGCAAACAATCGGCCGTCTGCACTCAGATCTAATACGGGAGGATGGCTCGCATCTACAGGGAATCTGAACTCATGCACAATGTCACCCGTCAGCAACTCCATCAGATGGCCTGAGCCTGACGCCAGGTCTGCCACGCCAATGTAGAATCCAGATGTTGTCGCCATGCACGCCTTGGCATGAGGAATTGGGATCGTCTTCCCCTGGACCCACGTGCCGTCCTGGGCACACACAAAGAGGTGAGCCACAGCGGCATCCCACCGCAAATCAGAAAAATCCTCCCCGGGCACGTGAATCGAGAGAAGCGTATTGCCCGAATCCGCAAAGCATAGGCCGACGCACTTATCCCCGCACTCAAACCGGGCGATCTCTCTTGTCGAATGCAAGTCCTTTAGGATGACAGTGCCATCCGATAAGCCAATGGCTGCAATGGGATCGGTCGGATGAAGGGTAGCCCACCAAATCGAAGGCGTGTTGGGACCCTCCGGCAGTTCCATTAGAGACACGGGCTCAAGGCCGACGAAGTCACCGAGACAGGCAATGGCTTCGCTGCGAAGATCCGCCAGATCTTTCTGTGGGACATCCAGGTCGTGGGCTTGTCGCAGCGCAGTGAAGACCTCGTCGCGATATCCTGTTCCGCGGGCGATGCGTGTGGCCCGGGCTTCGCGCACCAGGGAATCGTAGAGGTTTGCCTGGGCACTTTCCTCTGCCTCCCTGGCTCGATCACGCTCCCCTTCGACCGCCACACGAGCATCGGCTTCAGCTTTTCTGGCCCTCTGGGCAACCCACGCTTGGTGTGACGAAATGATGACAGCCAGAATCAGAACAACGGCAACGGCCACCGAGGAAATGCATAGGGTCTTGTTACGTTTGACGAACTTGTGAATCTTGTAGACAGTACTCGGTCGTCCGGCCAGAACTGGTTCGTTGCTGAGGTGGCGTTGGATATCCTCAGACAATGCGTGAGCTGTCTGATAGCGACGTGTTCGATCTTTCTCCATTGCTTTGAGTGTTATCCAGTCCAGGTCTCCGTGCAATTGTCTTCCTAAAGTTCGAACATCCATGCGACGTAACTTTGCCAGCTTTGTTGAATCTTCTCCTGAAAACGTGCTCAGACGTGTGCTTGGCGTCTTGGGATCGGTTTCGCGGATCATCTTTCGGATATTTTCTATCCCGCCCGTGCGGAGTGTATCGGAGTCAAACGGCAAAGCGCCGGTTAGCAACACATAAAGCAGCACACCTAATGAGTAAATATCGGAACGGGTATCGATGTCTTCGCCGGCCATGTCGGCCTGCTCGGGACTCATGTATTCCGGTGTGCCGAGAAGCTGGCTGTTTTCGGTGAACAGGGTTCGTTCGGTGAGCGGCGCCGCTATCGCCTTGGCGACACCAAAGTCGATAATCTTGGGGACCGCCTTGTCGCCTCCAGCGGAGACCAGAATATTCGATGGCTTGATATCGCGGTGGATGATGCCTTTCTGATGAGCATGCTGCAAACCCGCACAGACCTCCTGGAACAGAATCAATCTGTCCTGGATGCTGAGCTTGTGGCGGTCGCAGTATTCCGTGATGGGTGAGCCTTTCACATGTTCCATGACGAAATACGGCCGGCCCGATTCCGT
>JARRQQ010000596.1:0-3320 GCA_037381725.1 Sedimentisphaerales bacterium | reverse complement strand
CTTTGTTAGGCGATTTGTCACGTGCATCCTGATCTGCTGTACTATGAACCGCCAACGATCTTAGGCAAATACGGCGTGATGTTCAGAAAGATGACGTCTCTCGTACCACATATCCACCTGTTCGACAATAAGATCAACAGCTTCCGATGTCAAAGGCGTAAACGTGTTCGAGTGCGATCAATTTTGGGCAACGGCCGAGTTGCTACTGCCTCCTTGTGTTAAGACGGAAGGGGTTTGATACAAACATTCGTGAATTCGCCTATACTGCTGCTGTTCATAGAACGTCCAGTAGGAGGCCAGATCTCCACTGACTTTCACGGCCCGTAACTTTAACACGGCTTCAGCCCCGTTCAGGCTCCATCGTGCCCCAGTCAGCGTCAGCCGATCTTTGACCAAATAGCGACAGCCCCCTTCAATGACTCCGGTGGCGACCGGATACCCGGCCTTGAGGTAGCGATGGTACGCCAGATACGGAGCATGATTGTGTAAATATCGGGCGCAGACATCCACTGATTTCCGAGCCGTTGCGGATAACTTCCGGCGGGTTGCCGCCGCCCGCATGGTCGACGCCACGACCGCACTATGCCCCAGCAGAACCCGAAGCAGCGCGTCGTGGACCCACGGCGCGACCACTTCTTTCCGTTGCAAGACCGCCCCCGCTTTCCACAAATACCCCAGGACATGCACAATGTCACAGACAATCGTCACGGGCACTCCAACCTGCTTCGCGCAGGCTTGGACACGCGTGAGTTGATGGAGATCCCCGTCAACCAGCACGACCCATTCTTTCGTGTGGTTCGGATCGCGCCGACAGGCATCCTCAAAGAGCGCCTGAATGACGGTCTTGCTCGGCAGCGTGAGGCTGGCCCAGAGACGTTTTGCGGTGGGGACAGGGCGGTGAAGGGGCGGATGAGGCGGCGGGGTAAAAAAGCGGTCGGCGAAATCCTCGGGCGTCCGGAGAAAACGCGCGATTTCATAGGCGGAGGCGACGGTCGCCATCCGCCGCGTATACTCCCGGTGCGGCTGAGCCAGAGGATTTCCCCGAGAAAGGGTGGCGTGGGTCGTACGGTTCTTTCGGGTGGCCGGGCGTAAATCCTCCGTTCGTACCAACACGCCGGTCCCGTCAACGGTGAGCACGAGCAGGGGAAGGGGCTGGGCCTCGCCAGATTCTCGAGCATATCGCTGGGCGTAAAACAGATCGAAGTCCTGGGCGGCATCTCGGATAATGCGTTGGGCCAGGGCTATCGTGAAGGTAACACCAGTCCACCGTTGCAACGCGTCGAGCGCCTCATGAAATGACCGCGTGATCACTTCGTGAATTAGATGGTGTTGCACGGTATAGGACACCTTGTTCGGGGGAAGGTTCAACATCGCGTCCAGCGGAAACAGGCTGGCGACCTGCGGCATGCCGTATGCCAGGCGGTGGATTGTGAGCGGTCCAAACAGTGTGAGGATGGTCCGAGGTCTGGGCCGTCTATGGGATCGCCTCACCCCGTCCGCCCCCACCACGCTCGCCCCAATATCGCCGCCTCCACGTGCGGTGATATGAGCCAATAAGAGCTGGCGCAATAATTCGCGTCCCTCCGGGGCAAGGTGGTGTTCAAGGCCGCTCAGATCAAGCCGATGGGCCTCTGGACGTTGTAAAAACTGTTTCATGGCGTCAAAGTGCGCCTCCGCAGCACTGAAATCATTGAGTGTTTCCATGAACCCCATCGTACTGAGATGCGGCGTATTTGCCAATCTCTTTTTTTGATGGTGTCGTACTGCGGAACGGCCATTGAGATGAAAGCCGACTGCGAACATCTTCTGCAATCAATTGTTAGCTAACGCACATTTCGTGCAAATGCTTGACTCTCCGAGTCTGGATATCCCGAGAAAAAGGGGCTTTTACTTGGACGAAAACTGATCGCACTCATTTCCTGGTAGCCGCCGACGCTTCACAGGAGGGATATTATGCGATGCGATGAACTTTCTTTTCGGCAAACAGCGATCCGGATGCGCCTGGCAGGAGAACGCGTTGAGCGCATCTGCCAGACGCTTCATAAATCTGAAGCCTGGTTTTACAAATGGTGGCGTCGATACTTAGAAATCGGGGCAGAAGGGTTGTATGACCTGACGCGGGGAAATCGCCAGGTGGTGAATCGAACCCCGGCTCATGTCGAACGAGCCGTGATCAGTATTCGCCGCCGTCTCGCGGCCCGTTCGACGCCCCAAACCCGTTACAGCCAGATTGGCGCTCTCCAGATTCGGACTGAATTAGAACGCCTGGGATACACTCCATTGCCGTCCACCCGGACAATCGAGCGCATTATTGAACGGGCAGGGCTCTCCTGTCCGCCTCTACGCTTGGCCCCACAAGTCAGGCGAAATGCGTATCCCGGCCCACAAGCGCACGATTCGAATCAACTCCATCAAGTTGATGGGGTCGGTCCGCGCTATTTGACAGGGGATTCAACCCGATATTACTTTCTCGTCTGCAAAGATGTCTTTGACCAGTCGATCTATATGGAATTTGTCAACAGCCGCAAGATGGACAGGGGTTTAGAATTTCTCGTGCATGCCTGGCAGCATTTGGGAATTCCGGAACGCGTCCAGTTTGATAACGGGCGAGAATTCTGTGGCTTTGGCACCGCCGCCCGGTTCTTGAGTCGAGTCATCCGGCTGTGCCTGCGAGTAGGGGCTGAAGTCGTCTTCATTCCGAAAGGGAGACCGCAGCATAACGGCTCGGTTGAACACTTCAATGGTTGGTTTCAACCCTTGCTCTTAAGCCGTCCCTTTCGTCGACCCTGTGATGTCCGTCGCGAACTACGGCGCGTGATGACGACCGTCAATGAGCAGCATGCCTACGCGCATTTAGGTGGTCAGACGGCGCTTCAGTACCGACGGGGACACCAATTGCGGAAGTTGCCCGCGAACTTCTCTGTCGACACGGCCAAAATTCCTATTGCCACTGGGAAAGTCACCTTTATCCGCATGGTGTCAGGACAAGGCACCGTCAAGCTCCTCGAACAAGCCTTCAAACTGGGTAAACGACTAAAATTTCAATACGTGAAAGCCACACTCTATACGAAATCACGGCAGTTAAAAATCTACCATAAGGGACACTTGGTCAAAGTCTTTTCATATCAACTGTCAAAGAACTAACCGGCACACTTTACACTTTGTTGGCGGCTACTGTAGCCTTAACCTCTACGTGATGCTGTCGGTTAAAACAGATACTTTCTCTACCCCTATGCGCTGTCGGTTCGCAGTTAATACTGTATCAAATGGTAGTCTTCCTTTTTAGTCTCGGTAAAAACGAAAAAATGTTTGACAATTTG
>JARRQQ010000595.1:0-3329 GCA_037381725.1 Sedimentisphaerales bacterium | reverse complement strand
GATTCCTGAGGGAGAGCGCGTCGTGACGATTGAAGACGCCGCTGAACTACAGTTGCAGCGTGAACATGTCGTGCGTTTGGAGACCCGACCGCCGAATATAGAGGGGGAGGGCTGCATTACCCAGCGTGATCTTGTACGTAACAGCCTGCGTATGCGCCCCGATCGAATCGTGATTGGTGAGGTTCGTGGCGCAGAGACGCTCGACATGCTACAGGCGATGAACACGGGGCACGAAGGTTCAATGACGACCGTGCATGCCAATAGCCCGAGAGATGCTCTCCGCAGGCTTGAAAACATGGTGAGTATGTCCGGCATCAATTATCCCATACGGGCGATTCGGGAGCAATTGAGTTCGGCATTGCACGTATTGGTTCAATTAGAACGTATGACAGGCGGAAGACGAAAGGTGGTGAACGTTGTAGAGATAACCGGCATGGAAGGTGATACGGTTTGTCTTCATGACATCTTCCGTTTCAGTCAAACGGGCGTTGATGAATCCGGGCACGCGCGCGGGCACTTCGAAGCTTGCGGTGTCCGGCCATTGCTGCTTAATCGGCTGCAACAGAAAGGCATTAAACTCGCGCCCGACCAGTTTCAGCATAGAGTTCTTGCCCAAACCGGGATAGGTAAAAAGAGGTAGTCGGTTGACAAAACCACCCCATGATCGCGATTGAGGCGCGAAAAACGCTATGGATTCAGATCAAACATTAAACATTATCGTCATGGCTGCCGTCTTTGGATTGGTGTTTTCGATCTGGTGCATTTGTCTCTTGTTGTGGCTGGGCCAAATGCTGGCGCGTACGAAATTGGCGCGAACCAGGCTGGGTATTGTCAGGGAAGAAACGGACAGAACTGAAACTGTACGACTTTGGCGAGAGAGGAAACGAGAGTATGGAGGGGCAACTTCGCAGAAGAAGACTACCCTACAAGAACGATTGGAGACTCTCAAGAACGTGATCGGATGGCCATGGCCAGCTCACACGATCCTTATCACCGTGGGTATTGCGAGTCTTCTCGGGTTCTTTTTGGCTTTTGTCACAAGTGGCAACATGATGTTGGCGCTCGGTGTCGCTGTGCTGGTTTTGATCGCAGCCTGGCGATATGTGCTCATGCGCTTTTCGAAATATGTGGCCCTGCTGGATATGCAGTTTGTCGACGGCTTGGGGATCTGCGCCCGCGCTCTTCGCGCAGGGCTGCCTCTCATGGGATCCTTTCAATTGATTTCAGAGGAGGTTGATAAGCCTATCGGGGACATTTTTGGAAGAATCTGCCGTGAGCAGATGATGGGCAGGGATCTGAAGGATTCCATCAAGAAGGTAGCTGAAACTGAGCCCAGCGCTGAGTTAAAGCTGTTTGCGACCTCCATCGCCATTCAGTTACAGAGCGGAGGAAATCTGGCGGAACTCATGGATAGTCTGTCATCCGTTGTCAGGGCCCGTATCCGACTGGGGCGGCGTGTCCGCGTCCTGACATCGCAAACGCAATTTAGCAAGAGAATATTGATTGCATTGCCTTTTGTGACCTTCCTGGTGTTGGATCTCATTAATCCTGAGTACATGGTGAGTCTCTATACCACAACCGCCGGTAAATACATGATCATTGCAGCGGCTGTCATGATTCTCATAGGCGCGTGGGTAATGAACAAGTTAACCGTGTTGAAGTTCTAAATCAAGGACAGAAGATAAGAGGATGTTATTGTATTGAGTTTCGTGAATAATGGATGAAACCGCAAACAAGTTGGTGATTCCGGGACTGACCTTTCTCTCAGTGATGGCTGTAGGTGTCTCGATTCTCTTGCTGAAAACGAGAAAGAAGAAGCTTCTGGAGACAAGGCTCCACGAGGATTCCCTTGGGAGCACGTGCGGGGTAAGACCAACCGAGAAGAAGAAGTCGAGTTTGCTACGATTCTTCGAGGTGATTGGCAACTACGTTTCTCACGGGCGTTCAAGCACAAGCTTGTGGGAAGAAATGGTCCAGGCGGGCTACTACAGCAAAGCCGCCCCAGCGATTTACACTGGCCTCAAGATGCTGCTGTTTCTGATTGGCGCTGGATGTGCAACGGTCATGCTCCTGCCGGTGCAGCTTCATCCTGTGAAGAAGATGAACTTGGTCTTTGCCACAGGTGTTTGCCTGTTTTTCGTTCCTAACGTGGTACTGAAAGCACACCTCAAGAAGCGTCACGATGAGATTTGTCTGCACTTGCCCGATGCCGTCGACCTGCTCGAGATATGTGTTTCCTCCGGCATCGGCTTAGGCTCGGCTTGGAATATCGTCGCCAATGAAATCAATAATGTCAGCCCGGTCTTGGGCGAGGCGATGGCTCTGACCAACTTCGAGATTCACCTGGGGATCAGCCGCGTGGATGCGATGAGGCGCATGGCGGCCCGTACGGGTGTGGAAAAGCTCTCATCTTTGGCGGCCACATTAGTTCAGACAGAGAGGTTTGGCACCAGCATTGCCTCAGCGTTGAAGGAATTCGCCCAGGCGCTGCGAGAAGAACGTTATTTTACGGCCGAAGAACACGCCGAAAAGGTTGCGGTGAAATTGCTCTTTCCGATGATCTTCTTCATCTTTCCTGCCATATTTGTCGTAACAACAGGACCGGCTGCAATCCAAATAGTAGAGATGTTCAAAGCTTTTTGAGCAAACGATGTAAAGCAAGGAGAACTCACTATGAAACTGACTATGATCACGGTTACAGGACTGGTTTTACTGAGCATTTTGGTTTCCGGATGCCAGGAGGAGAACGTGAACAAGGCTCCGGATGAGCGGGTTATGAATACCAAGCTCATGGAGATTTATAGTAATAGCTCAATTCAAAATGCGATCATTTCAGAACATACGCTGTACCCCTATCATTTTGTCAAAGACGGAGCAGATCTCAATGAACTCGGTCGACGAGATCTCGCCGTACTGGCAAGGCACTTCGCCAAGAATGGTGGACCTCTGAATATTCGCCGTTTGAATGCGCCTGACGAACTCTACGAGGCTCGGGTCGGCGTGGTTTATGCTGCACTCCAAGATGCTGGCATTGACATGGCCAGAATAGATACTTCGGATGGAATGCCGATACCATCTGTTCAACAGGAGGGTGAGTCTGGCGGACCTAATGGGACTCAAGTCAGCGAGGTTCGCAATGCACTTTCGGGTACGGGTATAACTGTTGCGGACGGAATGCCCGGAGGCGAGGGCATGCCGTCTGAAAGGGTCCTCATAATCCTGGAACGAAAAACAGAGAATACCACTACACAAACATCGACTAGTTCGAGATCGCCACGCCGCTGCTCAAGGACGATCTGGACGAGACGCAAGTGTTCAGCTTCTCGTAT
>JARRQQ010000594.1:0-3329 GCA_037381725.1 Sedimentisphaerales bacterium | reverse complement strand
CATTTTCACCATCGGTATCCCCCTGATCCTGGGCGGTTTCATCAGCCTGATGATTGTCAGCATCTTTATGCCCGAGGTACTAAGTCTAACGCTTGTTTTACGGGTCGGTTTGATGATTCTTCTCGCCTTCTTCTATCTTTCTATTTTCGCCTTTTTGGGCTTGTTCGTCTCCTCTTTGGTCAGTCGTTCATCCGTGGTCCTTCTGATCTTGCTCGCTGCGTGGATTCTCATCGTCATTGTTGTTCCTAACCTATCGGGAATCCTGTCCGACAAGCTGGCGGATGTTCCGAGCGAATACCAGACTGCCAAGCAGGTCAGCTCCATACTGAAAGAACAAGTCTGGGGCAGGATAGACAAAGTGAAAGAGCGCGTCAAAAGCGGAGAGCTGAACACTGAAGAAGCCATCAAACGCGAAGCCGATCAAGCCTTCGAAGAAGGCCAAAACGACGTCCGGAATCACTATGGCCTTTATGAAAACGCCATGAAGCGTCGAGCGGCTATGGCAAGAAATCTCTCCCGGCTGTCCCCGACGGCCTTGTTCCAGTTCGCTTCTGAGAGCCTGGCCGATACCGGTCCCCGGCGCGAAGAACGGTTTCTGAGGGATGCCGAGACGTATTCCGCCATCTACGACAACTATATTCTGGAAAAGCTTGGCAAGCTCGTGGGAGTTTCCTACTGGTCCTTTTCAACAAGTATGACCGTCAACGGCAAGCACGTCAACATCGAATCGCCCCATCCGGAGGAATATCAGGGCGACAAGTCCGATTTCCCTCAGTTTATCGAAAGCAGCCCCAATCTGGCTCACAACGTACAGGAGGCCGCTCTGGACCTGGCCGGGCTGTCCGTGTGGAATTTGGTGCTGGCCGGACTGGCCTTTTGGGCGGTTTCCCGGTGCGACGTGAGGTAGCCTGGGAAAAGCCTACTCACGCTGACTGTCCCATGCGGATATCGGTGCGGCCTTGGTCTGTTTCGGCGTGGCCATCGTGATGGGGATCGAGAGCGACACTTCGCGCTTCGCCCGATACACCCTTGCCAGGCTCTCGCCCATTGCCGTGGGGGCCGTCGTGACAAGCTCGGGCGTATTGAACGTCCGAAGGTAGGATTCGTAGAAGCGCGGCTCCTTTTGCGGCAAAACGAAAGGTTTGTGCGCTTTTCCCGTGGCGTCAACGTAGCTGATGAACAGCCGAGTGAAGACGTCGTGGAGACGCTTGCTGCTGAAGAGAATCCACCGGCCGTTGCTCGACCATGAATGCCATGCTTCGCTCTTGTCGCTGTTGATCTCAAGAGGCCGGTACGAGAATCGCCCACTCTGCTCCGAGGCATGCAGGTCGATCACGTACACGTCGCTCTCTTGTTTCCAACTGGGAAAATAACCATAGTCGAACACACAAAAAGACAACCAGCGTCCATCCGGGCTGCACCGCGGCATGCCGATGCTTTTGCCGGTCTGTTCGGCTGACAACACCGTTTCAATCTCGCCCCAGGTGTTCGTGCCGACGTCGTAAGGGATGCGAACGAGGTCATATTTGACCTGGTCGTACAGTTTCGGTGGTTTGCTCGTATCCGAGGGCCATAATTTCGGGGCGCTGCAGAAGTAGAGATATTTGCCATCCGCCGACCAGGCGGGCCAGTTTTCCAGGCGATCTTTCTGAGCCAGCTTAGGCTCGACACCGGCCCGTTGTGGCTCACACAGATAGGAGGCCAGGAAGGAATCTATGTTGACCGTATCGCGAACCTCATTGCGGGCCGAATGATAAAACATGGGCAGATTGTTCACGGCGTACACAGCCATTCGCCCGCTGGGGTGCCAGGACGTGTAGCCGAACTTGGTGCCCAGCTTTTCGACGTGACCGTTTTCAACGAGGAGCGTCCCGACGCCGTATTTCTTCGAGCGGACGCCGAGCAGCATCTTATCGCCACGGTTCCCGGGGAAGGAGTGGCAATTCAGGCATCCGTTCTCACAACTCATGCCACTGAGTATCACGGATACATCGAAGTTGCTGAGATCGCGGCAATAGACGCTGATTTCACCGCTGACTCGCAGGTGGGTCGGGTACATCTTTCGATACACGGCGTAGCCGTCGATGTCCTCTTCGGCGATGCGGTTCGTTACGGGCTGGAAGTGCTTCCATCGGCCCTTCTCGTTCTTAACGAAAATATCAAGCTGCAAATCGCGTCCCTTGTTGCTTTCAAGCAGATCACGCCAGGGTTTCTGAGGTATATTTATGACGCCGTCCCGGCTGAAGACTTCGATCCTCTCGCCTGACTGTGAAGATATCCTGGCGCAGAAGGCGAAGCCGGGCTCCCGGATGAGGAAATTCAGCGGGGCAATATTCGGTGGGATAGCCGTTCCGGTATAGTCGGGGAATATCCGGGCCTCGCGATCCACCTGCTCAAACTCTGTGATCGGCTCCCACGTCTGCGACGTATGGACCAGGACGGCGTAAGCCAATCCCCCGGCCATAGGAATAAAGGCACACAAACCAATGAAAACACGTATTCGCATGAGAAATACCTTAACCGCCAAGGAAGTAGTAGTAGAAATACGTATTGCCGAATTTGTCTTTGAGAGCCGCCCGGGCCGCCGTTTTGTTCTGACCGTATTGTTGCATGCCACGGGAAAAAGCTGAAAATTGCACTTTCGTCTGTTCGGAAATCTCCCAGCCCGGTACATCCGGCGATTGCCCCTTGACGAACCGGGACAGAAGCAGCGCCTCCTGGAAGTGCTTTGGAATCGTCGAGAAGTTGAGACGATGATACACGTTGAATTTCTGTGCGAAACCATCCAGGTTCTTCGAGAGCAGCAGCCAAGCCATCCCGTACATATAGGCCATTCGATTGCGGGGATTTTCCGTCAGGAGCAGCGTCAGCGTGTCCGCGTTGCCCACGTAATCCGTGTGAAGCATCACGTTGCGCAGCGATTGAATCTCGGCGTCCTTGGACAGATCAGGGTCATTCTCTAAACGTTTGAGATAGTCCCGGGCGACAGATGACCAGAATGGGACCTTCTTCAGCCTCCCGAGAAAAACGCGGGCCGCCCCGACAGTGCCTTTGACCATGTTGACCACGGCCAGACGCTGAAGCAACAGCGGGCGCTCACCAAACGTCTCGACGCAAATGCTCAAAGCATTCTCCGCCTGATTGACCAGGCCAAGATCCAGGCACGTATCGAATTTCTGCCATATCGGATCTGTGCCTTCTTGTGTCAAAAACAGGGCGGCAGTTTTTTGCGGAAAGCAAAACATCTCGTCGCCGAGTCTTCCCGACTGATACAGCGCGCGGTCGAGCGCGTGACATACGAAATAGTGATACGGGGTCCAGCGGCCGAT
>JARRQQ010000593.1:694-4030 GCA_037381725.1 Sedimentisphaerales bacterium | reverse complement strand
TTTTTTTGGCCTTTTCCCAACTTGGTTTCGGTGCCGCTAACGATCAACCCCGTCCAACGGCGACGGGAACATCCGATATTCTCTGCATTTTGCGCCTGGCAACAGCGGAAACCAAAGGGTGAGGCCGAACCGCTGCGTTCGAAGCGGTCGCCGGAGGAACGGGTCGAGACCCTGGCGTCCCGGGGTCGGGAGAATTAAGTGCCAATCCAGGACAAGATGTGGTATAATATTCTTAGATGTCGGGTCGGCTCACCGGCAAGACAGAACATTTCAGGGAGGGCGGACAGCGATAGCTTAAGATCAGACCCGTGGTCTGTCACTATCGTGACTCAATCAAGCCGTTGGATGGCAATCCGCAGGTGCGCCCGCGCAAAGCCAGGCAACGGACATTTGGAGGAAATGTCACCCCGGCGCAAAGACGTCGGTCCGCGAGCTTTGAACGGCCTAAGAGAAGAGGACAATGTGATGAAAAGAAAAGCCACAATCGGGAAGTCTAAAGCCCTTGGACGAGTCTGTTCTTTCGGCGTGGCACTGATGATCGTCAGCGTCGTCGTGTCACCCGCGTTTGCTCTGGACCCGATGGGACCTCCTGCCACCGATCTGCGAAAAGGAGAATACAAAGGCGGGATTGACATTTCCTTCAGCAGTCAAGATCTGGACACAAGCCCGGGTACCTGGAAGCGGTACGTTGACGCCGTTCTGGACGATTCCGGGCCCGCGAATCTGGGGACACTTGATAACTTCGAGGTCTATCGGGCCTACGCGACCGTCGCATACAGCCCGGCTTACTCGTGGGAAGCTTTTGTGCGGCTAGGCGGGGCAACCGGCGAGCTTGGCGATGAGTTCTGGTCCCAAGGAGAGGAATTCGACAGCGGGCTGGAGTTGGCCGTCGGGGCCGGCCTCCGCGCGACTTTCTTCGAGGAGCTGGCCTTGAAGATCGGGGGATTGGTCCAGGCGAATTACTCTGAATTCGACGGCAAAGTGGATGCCTCTGGCTGGGCGGGGCCGCACTTCCTTGAGGTCAAGATGCTCGAAGCCCAGGCCGCCATCGGAGCGACTTACCTGTGTTCAGACCGCTTTTCGGTATATGGAGGGCCTTTCGCTCACGTAATCTATGGTGATATCGACTATGTCTACAGCGTCAACGACAACTTCGACTTCGTTACCTGGCAGTTCAACTGGGACGTCGAGGACGACATCAACTACGGCGCTTATTTCGGCGCCAGATACAAGCTCAAACAAGACTGCTCCTTCAACATCGAGTATCAGCAGACAAGCAATGCCTATGCCGTCGGTGCGAGCCTGATGTTCCGACGGTAGGGCAGAGCATGCTCTCTGCTTTTTCCCTGGATAACCCGTAGCCGACCCGCTCCGCGCGGACGTCGCTCCGTCGATAGGCCTTTCCTCGGCAAGAGCTCGACGCCTCTGTCACCCATTCTTATCCAAAGAAGAGTGTTACCAATCGGCGACCAAGTGCCTTTATTCGATAGAGGCCCGGATGTGGAGTTGCCAACCCGCTGGTGAAATGACCTCAAGAATGATTGATGAATGTCTAACTCTGCGCACTGACCTGAGAGAGAAAGGAGATTGATGATGGGACTGCGAACACATCTCACAAGGATCCAGACGATTCGGACATTGAGTCTCGCACTCATGGCAGCGGGGCTGTTCGCCTCGCCCGCCGCGGCCCTCGATCCGATGGGGCCTCCGGTAGCCGGACTAGCCCAGGGCCAGATCAAAATAGGAGTCGATTACTCCGACAGCAAGATGGATTTGAAATTGACCAGAGGGAAATGGACTGAGCTGCTCGACGGCGTCCCGCTGGATGCGGGCGACGCTGTCTCTTTTACGCTCGAGGACTTCAAGGCGTACAGGACGTATGCCAACGTCGGCTTCGGTGCTTCGGATAATCTGGAGGCATTCGTGCGCGTAGGCGGCACGCAAGGCCGATTCGGCGATTCTATATGGGAAGACGGGGAGGATTTCGATGGCAGCACGGATTTTGCCGCCGGCGGGGGCATCAAAGCGACCTTCTTCGAGGAGGGTGCCCTGCGGGTCGGCGGGCTGATCCAGGGAAGCTGGGCCGAGTATAACGGCACTCTGTGTGCCCCTCAGTGGCCCGCGGCGGACCGCGTTGAGATTGATCTGACACAAGTCCAGGCGGCCGTGGGCGCCGCGTACACGTGGGCTGAGCGATTCTCAATCTATGGCGGACCGTTCCTGCACTTCGTGTCAGGCGATCTGGACGATACGATCCACGAAGTGGACACGGCCACGGGCGGTCTGCTAGCCTCGCACTACTCCTGGGATATCGAGGAGGATTCGGTATTCGGCGCTTATGCCGGAGCCCAGCTCGAACTGACTGACAACTGCTCCTTCAACATTGAGTACCAGCGCACCGCCGCGGCGGACGCCGTCGCCCTGAGCTTGATGTGGAAAAATTGACCGTTGCACGGTGCGATGCGGACATCGCTTGAGAGCGTCGTTCCGCCATTCGGATACGTGCAGTCCCTCTTGAAAATTGCGACGGAAAAATGTAAGGTCTTGGCACCTTTGCTATCCGAGCTTTCCGATTCGCAGAGAAAGAGAGACTATGAGCGATGGATATGTACACGGTTATGATTCGAGAGAAAACGTGCGCTTGCACAACCAGGCCTCCAGCTTGATCGAATTGCTCCATTGCGACACGTCTTATCCGGCGGGGAGCCGTGTCCTTGAAGCAGGCTGTGGCGTCGGCGCCCAGACTGTGACACTCGCCAGAAACAGTCCGAACGCTTCGATCACGTCCATCGATCTGTCCGAAGCCTCTCTGGGCGAAGCAAAACGCAGCGTCGAGGCCGCGGGCATAACAAATGTCCAATTCCAGCAAGCGGACATCTTTCACTTATCCTTCGAGCCGGAATCGTTCGACCACGTGTTCGTCTGTTTCGTCCTTGAGCATCTTTCCCAGCCCGTTGAGGCACTGGTCATTTTGAAAAAGCTCCTGAAGACGGGCGGTACGGCAACGGTTATCGAGGGCGATCACGGCTCGACCTATTTCTATCCGCACAGCGAGCCGGCCCGCCAAGCTATCGGCGCCCAGGTCGAACTGCAAAAGCGAGCCGGCGGAAACGCCTTGATCGGCAGAGAGCTTTACCCGCTCTTATGCAAGGCAGGGTTCGACTCGGTCCATGTGTCACCGAGGATGGTCTACGTCGATTCGAGTAAGCCGGACCTTGTCGATGGCTTCACGAAGAAAACCTTCACGGCCCTGATCGAACGTGGCCTGATCGATGATGTCGGCTTCGATGGCGGATTCGCGGATGCCTTCGATCATGGCCGTGAAGGTTTTCTTCG
>JARRQQ010000593.1:0-664 GCA_037381725.1 Sedimentisphaerales bacterium | reverse complement strand
GAGCAACAGAACAAGACGGCGTGTTCTGCTACACCTTCTTCAAAGCCTTTGCGAGGAAAGGGTAATCTCCGGCGGCCATGATTCCGCGCCGTCAGGACCGGCTCACGGAGAATTCCTTTTTGCGGGTGTTCATCTGGGCCTTTAGGCGGGCGATGATGGATGAGTGCATCTGGGAGACACGGGATTCGGATAGATCGAGCGTCGCGCCGATCTCTTTCATCGTCATCTCTTCGTAATAGTACAGCACGATGATCAGCCGTTCCGCCCGCGTGAGCCCCTTGGTCAACAGGCTCTTGAGGTCTCGCTTCTGGGCTTCAATCACCGGGTTCTTGCTTCTCTCATCCTTGATGATGTCGATCTCGCGGATGTCTTTTTCGCCCTCGCCGTCGCTGTACTTCGTACTCAGTGAAACGAGGCTGGCGGCATTCGCATCCCTTTGGAGTCGCTCGAACTCCTCCATATCCATATCCAGCTCTTCGGCAATCTCCTTCTCGGTCGGTTTGCGCCCGAGATGGGTCTCACGCGAGTGCATGGCCTTGCCCAACTGGTGCGCACGGGCACGGACCAGGCGCGGCACCCAGTCCATACTCCGCAGTTCGTCGAGAATTGATCCCCGAATGCGAGGCGAGAGTAGGTCTCGAACTTCACGCCGATGTCGGGGTCG
>JARRQQ010000592.1:0-3337 GCA_037381725.1 Sedimentisphaerales bacterium | reverse complement strand
AAGATCTCTTGGAGTTCATCACATCGCGTGATGATGATCCCCACGCTTATTGCTCTGAGGTCGAAGAGGAGTCGGAAGTTGTTCAGGTCACGATCAAAGAATGGATCCTTGTTGTTCCATTCGATCTCCAATGCGACTCTGTTTTCATAACAATCGACTTTGTGGGTCGGCGATTCCATGACATTTTCATCGACCTTGACGGACGTCTCGAACTCCTTCTCTTGCCAGCCGCGTGCTAATAGGAAACTATCAATCGCATCCGAAACAGAGGATTTCCTTCCTCCACCGACGATAATCCAACTCCTGAACAACCGAAACTGTTCTAACAAATCAATGATGTCCTTCCATTCAGATGGAAAGTCGTGCTCAAGGATCGCACACGCGTGTTTCCACTCATGCACTTCGTAGTTGTCTCGGATCGTTTGCGGTAGATTATCAACGCTCATGCCTGCCAGTCTTTCCTGAACGGCGCCACTTTTAGTTTTCAGCCACCTGTCTGCTTGCTCTGTCCTTCTACCGTACTCATACAATTACCATATTTGATCCATCCATACAACCACCCTCTTGAATCCTGTTGAGTGGGGGAGTTGTCGGCCATCCTGTCATATCAAAGAGCGAGCTTTCGTAGGATTGAAGATTTAACGCCTGACTCCTTTGGCTTCCTTGGACTCTCTGTGTCCGCGATTACCCTCTGCTCAAGGATTGGAGCAGGGATTTGAGATTGGTGTAGACGTCCTTGCGGTCGGCGGCCTTGGCGACGATCACGAGCAGCTCTTTATCCTTTATTTGATATATGATGCGGAAGTTGCCTGAGCGGACTCGATAGATTTTCTTTTTGGCCTCCAAGCACTTGCTGGCGGGGGGACGTGGGCCCTCTTGAAGGGCTTCAATTCTTTGGATAAGCTGTCGCTGAACTTTCTTGCTCTGGGCCTCGATGAACTTCTGCGCTTGAGGTTTGAGCTTTACGGTGTACATCCTTGTCCGAGGTCAGAGTCCGAGTTTCTTCTTGAAGGCTTTGAGGCCGATGCTGCCCGGCTCCTTCAGCGATTTGAGAGCCTCGTCCAGGTCAATTTTATCCTCCAGCGCTTCAAGGGTCTGCACGTCCTCCACCGGCACAAGGGCAAACGCGGGCTTATTGTTCTTGCTTATGCAAATACGCATCCCGCCGAACATCACTTTATTCGCCAGTGCGGTAAAGTCTTGCCTAGCGTCTGTCATACTTAGAGTCGTCATCGTCAAATTCCTTTCTGTAGATAGTATCGCATATAACCGGCTGAGGTTCAAGCAAAAAGTTAAAAATTTTATAAAAGTTAGAAAGTTTGTAATGTTTGTACAGGGAAGGGGATACCCTGTCTTATCCCTCGTTACAAGGAGACCCTCGCTACTTGTAGGGAGGACTCTACGGCCTATTTCTTGTGGTTGGCGAGGTATTGGTTTATGCCTGCGGCGGCGATTCGGCCCTGGCCCATCGCTAAGATGACCGTCGCGGCGCCGGAGACGATGTCGCCGCCGGCGTAGACGCCGGGGACGGAGGTGGCCATCGTTTGCTCATCGACGACAATGGTGCCCCACCTGGTCGTTTCCAGTTCCGGCATCGTTTGCGAGATCAGGGGATTCGGCTTGTTGCCGATGGCCATGATGACGGTGTCGAGCTCGATGATAAATTCCGAGCCTTCGATGGGCACGGGGCGCCGCCGGCCCGAATCGTCCGGCTCGCCAAGCTCGTACTTGAGGCACTCGATGGCGATGACGCGGCTGTCTTCGTTGCCGATGATGCGCTTCGGGCTTTGCAGTATGTGAAACTCGATCCCTTCTTCTTTGGCGTGATGGACCTCTTCGATCCGCGCGGGCATCTCCTTTTCGGTCCGTCGATAGATCAGGTAGACCTTTGCGGCACCGAGCCTCAGCGCCGTTCGCGCCGCGTCCATTGCGACGTTGCCCCCGCCGACCACCGCGACCACCTCCGAGCGGGCAATGGGCGTATCGGCGCCGGAGCCGTAGCTGTACGCCTTCATCAGGTTCGCCCGCGTGAGATATTCGTTGGCGCTGTAGACGCCGACGAGCGATTCGCCTTCGATCCCCATGAAATTCGGAAGGCCCGCGCCGACACCGATATAGACGGCGTCGAAACCGTCCTCGTTGAGCAACTGCTGGATCGTCCGCGTCTTGCCGACGATGAAGTTGTACACGATCTTGACGCCCATTTTGCTGAGCGTGTCGATCTCTTTTTGCACGATGGCCTTGGGGAGCCTGAATTCCGGGATTCCGTAGACCATGACGCCGCCGGGCTTGTGAAAGGCCTCGAAAAGCGTCACGTCGTGGCCGGCCCGTCGCGTATCCGCCGCGGCGACGATGCCTCCCGGCCCCGAGCCGACGATAGCGACTTTCTTGCCCGTCTCGGCGGCGATCTGCGGGACGGATTCCGAGTCCCCGTCGAGGTCGGCGACGAAGCGTTCGAGCCGGCCGATGGAGACGGCTTTGGTCGGGTCTTTGAATTTTCGGCCGACCGTGCACGTCAACTGGCACTGGTTCTCTTGCGGGCAGACCCGGCCGCACACGGCGGGCAACAGCGAGTTTTCCTTGATGATCGCTAAGGCGTCTTTGTACCGGCCTTCGGCGATGGCGCCGACGAAGTCGGGAATCCGGATGCCCACGGGACAGCCCTTGACGCACGGGGCGTTCTTGCAGCCCAGGCAGCGCAGGGCTTCGATCCTGGCGCGTGTCTCCGTGTAGCCCGTGGCGACCTCGTTGACGTTTGTCGCTCTGACCACGGGGTCCTGTTCGGGCATGGCTTGCGGCGGGATGTTGTATCTGTCGGCGGGCTTAAGCTCACCCGCCTCCTGCTTGGCCAAAAGCTCTCGAAGGAGCTGCTGTCTTTCGCTGTCTGTCACGATGGTGGCTCTCGAAAAAGTCCCGATTGCTGTGAGGAAGGCTCCGACCCACCGATGAATGGCAATGGTGGGGCAAGCCCCACCCTACTTCTCCAAACCTATTTTGCACCCATGTCTCTTGAATTGTTCGTACTCATTCTTTTCCATATGATGATAGGCGGTGAGCCTTTTCATCATCAGGTCGAAGTTCACCTTGTGCCCGTCAAATTCCGGCCCATCCACGCAGACGAACTTCGGCTTACCGTCGTATTCGATCCGGCACCCGCCGCACATGCCCGTCCCGTCAATCATGATCGTGTTGAGCGAAACCTGCGTCGGCACGTCGAACTCTTTAGTGACCTTGCAGCAGAATTTCATCATGATGGCCGGGCCGATTGCAAAGGCCTGGTCCGGCTTCGGATCGCGCTGACAGACCTCCTTCAGCGGTTCGGTCGCGAGCGCCTTTC
>JARRQQ010000591.1:0-3337 GCA_037381725.1 Sedimentisphaerales bacterium | reverse complement strand
GAACGCTCTACTTGTAGTCGAAGAAGATGCTCACAATGCAGTGGACATCAGATAGAATTGGCAGCTACGGGAGCTGAAATGATGCCAGACATAGCCAAGAAAATAGATGGAAAAAAGTTCATGTGGGACAAAGGTCATTACCCTACCGAAGAAGAGGCCCATGCAAAAATGACCGGGTACGAAGAAAACGGTTTTGAGGCAGAGTGTGTGGAAGAAGGAGGGACGTACCTGGTCTACACGCGCAGGGTGGTTACTGAGATAGTGATCGAAGACGGAGGTCAGACATTATGAAAGGATCCGTACTTATTGTTGGCGCCGGTCCGGCGGGGATGCGTGCGAGCTCTGAGCTTGTGAACCAGGGATTCAAGGTTATCCTTGTCGAAGAGAAGCCCACCATCGGCGGGAAGATGGCTCAGATCGACAAGATGTTTCCCTCGAATGAATGTTCCACCTGCACGATCCTGCCCAAGATGCTTGAGCTTACGAGCAATCCAAACGTGACCATCGTCTCGTTTGCCGACGTCGAGAGCATCGAAGGAAAGCCGGGGGATTTCAGGGTCAAAGTCACCAAGAAACCGAGGTACGTTGATCCCGCAAAATGTACGGCCTGTATGGACTGTTTTTCTGTTTGCCCCGTGGGCGGGGTCCCGATGGAGTTCAACTTTGGCAGGGGCGCGTCGAGAGCGATCTCGTTCTATTCGCCTTTTCCACCACGAAAGGCTTTGGTCCATCCTGACAAATGCACGTATCTTACCGAAGGCAAGTGTGGAGACAAAGATGTCCCGCCGTGCGTGGAGGCTTGCGCGCCCCAGGCGATTGTGTTCGACCAAAAGCCGCAGACAGTGGAATTCAACGTCGGAGCCGTCATCCTGGCCACGGGAATGAAGGAGATGAAAAGCGGGCTTTTGGAGGAGTACGGCTATTCTCGATTCCCCAACGTCCTGACCGGTCTCGAATATGAGCGTTTGCTTTCAGGTCTGGGACCAACGAGCGGCGTTGTGAAGCGCGATGACGGGCGGGAACCCGAGTCTGTTTGCTGGTACGTTCTCGATCATGGTTCTTCTATCGGCTTTATGACTGCGGTGGCCCAATCTTTGGGGACTATCGAGAGAAAGCCGGGCGCCACTGTGACTGTGCTTCATGGGAATCAACCGCTTCAAAAAGAGAGCTACGAGGATTTCTACTTGAAAGCCAAAGAAGCCGGCGTCAACTTCGTTCAGACGGACCGCGTTTCGGTTACGCAAGGGGGCGACCATCTTGGCGTATCCTTCGATAGTCAGACAACTACGGCGGAGATGCTTGTTCTGGTTCCGCCGCTGAGTCCCATCGAAAGCGGAAGGAAACTCGCGGAAAAGATGGGACTTAAGCTTGATGAACTGGGATTTATCGGGCAGAAATCCGGAGGTTCTTCTCCGATTCGCACTTCAAGGGAAGGCATTTTCGTCTGCGGCAGCGCACTGGGGCCGAAGGGAATAGATGACGCCGTTGTTCAGGCGTGCGCAGCCACTTCTCAAGCTGCTTCGCTTCTGGCGCTCGAAAGAGGCAAGGAAATGGCGCCTCCGCGCCGGAAGGAACTGTTGCCTGTGGAAGCTCAGGATGAGCCGGCTATCCTTGCGGTGATATGCCAGTGCGGCAAGAACATCGCCGGACTTCTGGACATGAAAGAGCTTGTTAGCTACACGAAATCTCTACCTCACGTCAAGCACGTCGAAGTCACTCCATTCGGATGCGACGGGGTGAAGATCCGCGAACTCTTAAAAGCAGGTAACTTTAACCGACTCTTGCTGGGCGCTTGCTCTCCGAAAACGCATGAAGACCTCTTTTCTCTTCATGCAGAAGTGGGCGGCTTGAACCGCTATCTCATGGAAATTGTAAACCTCCGCAACCACTGCACGTGGGTCCATGCAAAAAACCAGATGAAGGCGATGGAAAAGGCGAAGACCCTCATGAGAATGGGCGTCAAACGCGCGTCATTGCTTGAATCCCTCGATGAGATTCACGTGCCCGTCACACCGGCATGCCTCGTGGTCGGAGGAGAGCCGGCCGGCCTTTCCTGCGCCTTGAAACTCGCCGAGGCAAACCTTGATGTTTACCTGGTTGAGAAAGAAGATGGCCTCGACGCAGTTGAGGAGAATAATACCGCGTTTGTCGAGAATCTCATTGATGAGCTTTCCCGGAACGAAAGAGTGAGCGTCTACACCGGCTCCAAGATCGGAAGAGTGGAAGGTTTTGTGGGCAACTTCAGCGCGGAAATAGTGACGCCGGATGGAAAAGAGAATGTAAATATCGGCTCGATTGTAGTCACAACAAAAGCGAAAATGACCGCAGATTCAGACGGGGGCAACTTCGAGAACGATTTACTTCTGCAGAGAAACGAGCGTGACTTCTTCGTGGGGATGCTGGGAATATTGAATCCGCTTGATTTTAATACCGATGGAGTATTTCGATGTGGTTCCGCCAGAGCAGAAATGAGCGTTGTTGACGCCATTGTTGACGGTGAAGCGGCTGCGTCTCGTGCGGCCGGGGTCATTTCAAGAGAAGAACTTGTCAAGTCTCCCGCGATCTCGTTCGTTGTTGACGAATACTGCGACGGCTGCGCCTACTGTATCGATCCGTGCCCTTCCAGTGCAATCACACTCATTGAATATATGACCGCCGACGGCAGCATTAAGAAGACGGTAGAGGTGAATGAAGCGGTATGCAGAGGATGCGGAGTCTGTATGGCCACGTGTCCGAAGAAGGGTATCTTCGTAAGACATTTCAAACCCGAATACTTCGAGGAAATGATCAAAACTGTTGTGGAGATATGAGATGGCTGACGGTTATGAACCCGTGATCATTGCTTTCTGCTGTAACTGGTGCTCGTACGCATCGGCAGACGCTGCCGGCACGGCACGAATACAATATCCACCCAATGTTCATATCATCCGGACCATGTGTACCGGTATGGTGCATCCTAATTTTGTTATCGATGCCCTGACCAATGGCTATACCGACGGTGTTCTTGTATGCGGGTGCCACATCGGTGATTGCCACTACCAGGATGGGAACAAAAAGGCGGAACAGAGGGCCGAAGCGATCCAACTCTTACTCGAAGATTTTGGACTTGAGGAAGAGCGCTTCAGACTGGAATGGATCTCGGCATCCGAAGGTCCAAAGTTCGCAAAGGTCGCCGGGGAGATGACTGAAACACTCAAGAGTCTGGGGCCGAGTCCTTACAGGAGCGGATAGCGAACGTGCCACAAGCAGAAACAGGGATTCCTGAGAAAACAGTATGCGGCTACGCAAAATTCTACCGAGTACGGTGTTATGAGAGAATTGGTTGTCATTAGCGGCA
>JARRQQ010000590.1:0-6907 GCA_037381725.1 Sedimentisphaerales bacterium | reverse complement strand
TTCCATTCAAGACAGATTGAGCTGTTCACGTTGCAAGGGAAGCTTGTTGACCTGGGAGTTGCCCTTGAGATCGCGAGCGGACGATACCTGCCGAGTCGGACCGCTTCAGAGGTCAAGGTGGAAAGCAGTAATACCGATTCCGAGGAGAGCCGGAATGAAAAATAGTGCCAAAGTAATAATGACGATCAACGCCTTGGGGGTCGTAGCTCTTCTCCTTTGGTTTGTTACTTCACGCCGGACACAGGAACCGCATGCAGAGCTGCCTGTCCCGGAACTGACAAAGACCGCGAGACCGCACCGCATGAATGTCGAGCGCGAGGCAAACTGGATCGGCACATCCTATGCTAAGCAGGAGGCGACCATCATAGCGTTGGGCGAGGGAAACATCGGTTCGGTTGACGCCAACGATGAGGCTGCGGTAAGCGAGGGAGCGGCACTCTTCACCCTGGGCGGAGCGGTACTGGAAGCTAAACTGGCGGCCGCACGGGAGAGAGTCTCGTCTTTGCAGAACCAGCTTGAGGTGGCGAAAGACACCCTGACGCGCAAGCAAGAGGCAGTTAAGGAAAAGATTTCTTCGCTGGATGAGCTGGCTTCGGCGAAGAGTACTGCGCAGCAGCTCGACGCAGAATTGGAAACGGCAAAAGGACAATGGCAATTGCTGGACGACAGCGCGCACGTCACGGCTCCGATTAGCGGAATTTTCACGGGTCGAAAAGTCAGTGTCGGTCAGACGGTCGAAAAGGGGCAAGAGCTGGCGAGCATCATTGTGCCCGGCCGAGTTCGCATTGTTGCAACCGTTCTTGCCTCGGGAGCGTCCGGCCTCGAAGGGCGGCGGGTGACTTTCAATGCACCGGACGGCCGAGTCCTGTCGGGGACCGTCGCCAAGGTCCTGCCGGAACGCACGGCGGCGGGCGGGACCGTTGTGTGGATCGAGAGCAAAGAAATCGACGAGCAGGTAGCACCCGGCCAGAACTTGAGTGGCCGCGTTACCGTGGCCGTACGTGAGAGCGCCCTCGCGGTGCTGACGAGCGCCGTCGTGTACGATGAAAAGGAAGTGGCGTATGCATTTGTGAAAGTTGATGATACCTTCGAGCAGAAACAGGTCCAGGTGGGGACTACGTCCGGTGGCTGGATCGAAGTCATCTCCGGCCTGACATCGGAGGAAGAAGTCGTTACCGAGGGGGCATACGAGTTGTACTATCGCGACTTCAACAAGAGCTACAAGGTGTCCGATTGATGAAGTCCTTTTTGCGGTACGTTCTGGATCATCCTTTACTGGCGGTTTTCGCTGCGGTGATCGTGTTGCTGGGGGGCGCCTATGCGATCATGAATATGTCGGTCGATCTTTTTCCCAATCTGGACGTGCCCGTGGTCAACATTATCACACACTATCCGGCGGCCTCGTCCGAGGATATCGAGTTGCTGATCTCCCGGCCCGTCGAGGATCAGATGCGCGCCATTTCGGGCGTTACTCGCGTAGCCTCGACGTCAATTCAGGGTATCAGCGAGGTCACCGTCGAATTCACGTGGGGGACCAGTGTGAGTACTGCCCGTCAGGCCGTCGAGAGCCGGCTTTCACAACTTGCGGGGGTTCTGCCGTCAGGCGCCGTTCCACGTCTTGAAAGCATCGGCACGACCCTTCAGGAAGTGGCGGGCTACGTAATCTACGGCGCCGGCGATCAGGTGACTCTGCGCACAATAGCGCAGCACGACCTGGCCGGCAGGCTCATGGGTGTCGGCGGTGTTTCGTACGTCGAGGTGCTGGGCGGTGACAGGCGGGCGTTCGACGTAAGCCTTCAATCCGAAAAGCTGATCGCCGCAAAGCTCGCAGTTAGTGACGTCGTGTCTGCTCTTGCTAAAGACAATCGCGTTAACGTGGCGGGCTATATCGACCGTTCCGGGCGTGAGTACCTGGTTCGAGGCAACGCTCTTATTGAAGACCTCGATGATGTCCGTTCGCTGTCCGTAGCCGGTCGAGGCCGATCTTCGATACCGCTGAGCTCCGTCGCCGAAGTGTCGGATGGGGTCGTGCCGCGAAACTACGTCGTTCATGGCGATGGGGTTCCGGCCATTGCGGTGGCCATCTACAAGCAGCCCCGAGCTAATACGATCAGTGTCGTCGAAGGTGTCAAGAGGAGCATGGCCGATCTCGGCTCACTTTTCCCTGCGGGGACAAGGGTAAAGATGTACTATGACCAGTCGGAGATCATTTCGGAGGCTCGCGGCCAGATTCTCCACGGCCTGCTGGTTGGGATGTTTCTGGCGGTCCTGGTGCTTTACATGTTTCTCGGACGGTTGAGGCCGACATTGATCGTTGCGGCCACGATTCCGGTGAGTCTGGCCGCGACGCTGGCCATCATGGGACTGTTCGGTCTGAGCCTTAACGTCATCACAATGTCTGCACTGACGCTCGCCGTGGGGATGGTCGTGGACGATTCGGTTATTGTAGCGGAGAATATCTTCCGTCATCGTCAGCGGGCTCTGAGCAAGATGCAGGCAAGCCTCCAGGGGACGCTCGAAATAGTCGGGCCCGACGTATCGGGCACGCTCACGACGGTAGCGGCGTTCGGGCCGTTAGTTCTGGTGACGGGTATCGCGGCCTTGTTTCTCAGACCTTTCGGCCTGACGATCAGCACGGCTTTGCTCGCTTCTCTCTTGATGTCGCTTACCCTTGTTCCGATGCTATTCGACAAGATTGTAAGCAGCAATCTCTCCGGTGAGTTGGGAAGCTCACACATCGTTGGCACATTACAGGACAAACCAAGGCCACGCTGCTTCCGCCCGTCGACGAAGGCGCCATACTGATCGAATACGTCACTCCGCCGGGCACCTCGCTCGCCGAGAGCAACAGGATCGGCGACATGTTGGACCGGATTGCAATGGCCGACCCCGATGTTTCTTGCGTGTATCGACGTACCGGCTCGCCCAAAGTGGGCTACCAGGTCGAAGGGGCCAACAGAGGCGAGATAGAGATGAAGCTCACGAGCAAATCGCAGCGGCGTCATTCCGTCGATGAGATCATGGCGGCGCTGAGGAGAAGCTATTCACAGTTCAATGCGGTCGTATTTTTGTATCATCAGCCGACGCAGGAGAAGATGGATGAAAGCTTTTCGGGGCTTCCGGCGCTATTCGGCGTGACGATCTACGGTACGGATACTGCGAAGCTGGTCTCACTCGGCAACCAGGTTGAAGACATCCTCGTTAAAGACCCGGCCGTGACCAACGTCGTAAATAACGCCAAGGTCAAATCGCCCGGCCTGGACGTCAGGATCGATCATACGAAGGTCGCTCAATACGGCGTGGATATTGGAAACGTTCTCGACACGGTCCAGGCTCTCGGGCTTGGTGTGGAGGCGACACACATTGTCAAGCAGAAGCAGGATATTGCTGTTCTGGTCAAGATGGCCGGTTACGAAATGCAGACGATAGATGGTCTGAGTCGTCTTCCGATCATCACCCGAACTGGTGACGTCGTGCCGCTCGGAGAGACCACCGATATCAAGATCTATTACGCCCCTTCGTCGATCACACGGCTCAACGGACGACGCGAGATCACGCTTTTGGCAGAGTTCTTCTCTTTCTGACCGGCCGAAGTTTCGACGTTTCCGTGGGAGCCGGGGCCATCACCCTGGCGGGAATATCGGTCAACAATGCCATCGTGCTGATGGATTATTTCAACAGAGCCAGGCTAAGCGGAAAGAGCGTGGATGAATCATTGCTCAACGCCTGTTCAATCCGGCTGCGACCGATACTGATGACCGCCCTGACGACTATCTTCGCCCTGGTTCCTATCGCGGTGGGAGCCGGAAGCGGTTCAAGCGTTTTCCAGCCGTTTGCAATCACCGTTATCGGGGGATTGATAACCGCGACGTTCGCCACCTTGATCGTGGTTCCGATTCTGACAACACTCATCCGCGCCCAACAGAAATGAGTATGACGCCCTCTAAGATCGCTCGCCGGCGCCTTACGGAAAATGAGGCCAGTGTGTGACTATCCTTGAGTCCCGGACGTGGGGGAAGGCGCGGGGTCAGTCCCTATGAAATGAGTTTCGGGACAGTCACGGCCCAGATATCCCCTCACAGAACCGGATGGCTGTCCCAATCACAGATGGAGAATTCACTTGACTGTGAAAACAGAATAGTGTATAATATATATCAAACATATGAATGAGTCGATAGTGAATGGTATTGGGTGAATAATGATGTTTCCCCGCAGGGTCCCGCCAGGGACGGCTTGCGCCACCTCCTAAAAGGAGATGCTGGATGCGGTGCTCAGGAGATCAGGCTGGCAGGAGCTTGTCAGGGTGTGGGGATCAGGATTAGGAGACGAGGGATTGAGCCCGTCACAATGGTAGCCGGACAAGGAGTTAAGAAACCGCGAAGTCAGTAAGACCCTTCGGCCCAGCTCAGGGCCTGCTCCATTCGACGAGCTCAGGGCGGGCTTCGAACGTAGTTGAAGGGGCAGCGCCTGTGGCTCAAAAACGCCAGAAAAACGCCACACAAATGTTCAAAAACGTTAAAAACCCTCCAAAAAATTGCATAAAAATGCGTTAACCTGCGTCAAATAAAGGCAGAAAATGGGTGCTTATTCGAGCTTCTTGGCCCTGGGCACGGCAAGGCCAGGTAGTTCATTTGGTAAAACAAAGCCAATCTACTCCATTCGGTTGACCCTGAGTTTCTCGCCGTTGGTCCTTCCGCGGACCCTTCAACAAGCTCAAGGCTTCGGCTGGTTCAGGATGGCGTCTGCCATTAACGAAAAACAAAGCCAATTTACGCCATTCGGTTGACTCTGCGGCGTTGCTGGGTATAATCTCCGCTTCCGTGGTCGTTACGCAGTACGCAGTATGCCCAAAGGCGGTTATCTTTGATGGAGAATCTTTGGAAATGGCAAATGTACTGAAAGCAAATGCAGTTGTGGGTCAATCCGGCGGACCGACGGGTGTCATCAATGCGTCTCTCGTCGGCGTGATCGAGGAAGCGAGAAAACATTCGGAAATCGAGACACTGTTCGGGGCCGTTCACGCGGTGGCGGGGATGGTCAAGGACGATTTTATTGACTTGGGCAAGCTCTCCGCCGAGACGCTGGAAGTCGTGGCGGCTTCGCCATCCTCAGCGATCGGCACCAGCCGGGACAAGCCCGACAAGGCGTATTGCGAGAAGATTCTCGCTGTTTTCAAGAAACGTAACATTCGGTACTTTTTCTACATTGGCGGCAATGATTCCGCCAATACCTCCTATATCCTCAACACGATGGCCGACGAGGTTGGTTTTGACCTACGGGCGTTTCACGTTCCCAAAACGGTGGACAACGATCTGCTAGTCACCGATCACTGTCCGGGCTTCGGCACCGCGGCGAAATTCGAGGCTTGCGCTCTGATGGGCGACGATTTGGATAACCGGGCGCTGCCCGGCGTTAAGATCGACGTGATTATGGGCAGGCACGCTGGCTTCCTAACCGCGGCCTCTGTTCTGGGCAAGGCCAGAGACGACGATGGGCCGCATCTGGTCTATGTGCCCGAGAGACCTGTTTCGATGGACAAGTTCGCTGGTGACGTGGACGGGGTGCTGAAAAGACTCGGACGCTGCGTCGTGGCAGTCAGCGAGGGTATCTGCGACACGGACGGCGTGACATGGGCGAAAAAGCTGGCCGCACAGGCTGAGACCGATGCTCACGGCAACATCCAGCTATCCGGGACTGGCGCCTTAGCGGACTTCCTGGCCGGTCAGGTGAAAGACCGGCTCCAGGTCAAGCGCGTCCGGGCGGACACGTTCGGCTATTTGCAGAGAAGCTTTGCCGGATTGCAATCCAGCGTTGACGTTGATGAGGCACGCCGATGCGGGCGAGAGGCGGTCAAGCTGGCCATGACCGAGGATAACGGCTCGGTAGCGATGCGCCGAGTGGGCAACAGCAACGACTACGCGGTCGAGCTTTTCCGCACTGAGCTGAGCAACGTGGCGGAAAAGACGAAATCCATGCCGGATGAGTATATCAACGCCGAAGGCAACGGCATAACCGATGCCTTTGTCGAGTACGCAATGCCGCTCGTCGGCGGGTTACCCAAGACGGAATACCTGGGAGGCTATCCGAGAGTATGAGGCGACCTCAATTGTCGGCAACGTGAAGATGAGGGAACCGGAATCCGTCAATCCTTCTTGGTCGCGCGGATTTGGGTGAATTGCTTCCAACGGGTCTCGATGTCTTTTGCGGATTCCATGTCGCTGTGAACGTAGAGTCCGTAGCGTAGATGTAGGGGCTTATCCGGCTCTATTTTCCGCGGAGTGTCGAAGGTCAAAGAAGCTCCCATCCAGCCGTCGTTGCGGACGTGGAAATACGTCGGGAAGTTCGGATTGTCCGGGTGGTCGAAGAGCGTGATACCTTCGATACTCTCATTGGTGATGGCTCCGGAGTAATCGACCCATCTGGCTCGTTTCCAGAGGACCTCCTTCTCGTTAACCGCGCTTTTCGAGTTACGAATGGTCCCACCTCCGTCGTTGACACCTATGGTCTTGGCCATTCGCACGCCGATCATTCCGAAGGGAGTCTTGCCGAGCGTGACCGTCCCGTTCGCGGCCCTGAGCTGCATATCGATTGTCATGAGCCATTCGGTGCCAGGCAGCGGGAATACGCTGATCCGGCGTGTTTCCAGCAGCAGAACCGTGCCTTCTTTGCCGACCCATTCGTTCTCGGCTAAGAGACTTGCCGACTCATCGCTATCGTTGTATTCGACAATGCGTTTGTTGCGGATTTGCCCGCCGCCTCGGTCGCTCCAGAAATCCGTGCGGTTGACGTTGTTATGAGAAATCCAAATCGAGTTATGGTGGCTGTGGGTTTCGGGGTCGTGGGGATGGCCCATCCGCGTAAGCGAACGTCCGGAAGGACCGATCACCGGAAACAGAAAGGGCCGGTG
>JARRQQ010000589.1:0-3345 GCA_037381725.1 Sedimentisphaerales bacterium | reverse complement strand
CTATTGGACCGGCCTGATCGACGACGTTCGCATCTACAACCGGATCATAAGCCCATAAACAATTTCTGTAGTCTGGGGTACTTCAAACGGAATTAGAACGCCCAATATCATCGAAGAGCTTACAGCTCGAAAGAGTTGTGAGCTCTTCCTTTTTTGGACACGTTCGCCTACGAAAAGCTCAAAGTCAAATACTATAATCCTCATTGCCGCAAGAATTTTCTTTGAGGTATCCATCTCACGATCTATCAACCATGTTTCGTTGCTCATCTGAACAGCCCTTCGACTTCACGATGCATTGTACTGGACATCCCGAATCTATCTATGTTAGGATCGATCCTTGGAAACGGGGTGCTACGAGTTGGGCTGTAGTGTCACACACATACGTCCAAGAGGTTGTCGATTCACGCCAGCCTGGCGGCCTCTCGCAATGCACCTGAAAACCGATAGAAGGACTGAGTAAATAAGCATGTGGAATTATGGAAAGTCCTTATTCCCGGCCTCGGGCATGCTTTGTAGGAGAGGGTGGAACGTTGGTTCAGGGGAATCGAAAATTGAGCACGAATATGACAAATGTCACCCGTATTCTAAGTAGAATTCGACAGGGAGATCATCGGGCTGCTGACAGGCTGCTTCCATTGGTTTACGAAGAATTGCGTCTTCTCGCTGGACAGAAGATGGTACAGGAGAAGCCGGGGCAGACCCTTCAAGCCACGGCCTTGGTACACGAGGCGTACATTCGGTTGGTCGAAGGGCATGACCAAAATTGGGATAATCGTCGCCACTTCTTTAATGCGGCAGCCGAGGCTATGCGTCGCATTCTGATTGAAAATGCCCGTCGTAAGAAGAGCCTCAAACATGGCGGTGCTCACCAGAAGGTCAAGGTCGAGGGTGAAAACGTGTCGACAACGGTGTCCTCCGACAATCTGATCGCTCTGAATGAGGCTCTTGAAAAAATCGAAAACGAAGATCGCAAAGTTGCCGAGCTGGTAAAGCTCCGTTATTTCGTGGGTCTGACTCTTGAACAGGCGGCCGACACGTTGAAGATAAACCGCCGTACCGCTTATAGATACTGGGCCTACGCCCGCGCCAGACTACACCAGGAATTAGCAGACGGCCAATAGCCATCGAGACAGTGTATTTTCTCTGCTCTGACCTCAGCATCATACCGGCGCGACACGACGAACTGGTGAGTATGTGGACCCTATTGTCTTGTCTTGGACGGCCTCATGGATTCACAACGCGGAAATATTCCTTTGATGCTCAGATTTTTTCTGTCACCTTTTTGACCTGGATTTCGCATAGTAATGTGGATTAACAAGAAATCGGAGTTTCTTATATGGCTCAGCAAGGAAAAGACATCAAGTTAATATTTGCCGAAGCGCTGGAAAAACAGACCGGTGAAGAGCGGGCAGCCTACCTCGACGGGATATGCGGCAAAGACGTGGACTTGCTCAGAAAGGTGGAGGCCCTGCTCACGGCCTATGAAAAAGCCAGTGACGTTCCTGATAGCCCAATCATCGATTTGGGGCCGACCATGGAAGACACATCTTTTTCTGAGGAACCCGGAACTATCATTGGTCGGTACAAGGTGCTTGAAAAGATTGGCGAAGGCGGCATGGCCGTAGTCTATATGGCGGAGCAGAAGCATCCGATTCGTCGTAGGGTCGCCCTCAAGATCATCAAATTGGGTATGGATACAAAGTCGGTAATTGCCCGATTCGAGGGGGAGCGTCAGGCTCTGGCTATGATGGATCACCCCAATGTCGCCAAGATCCTGGATGCGGGAGCCACCGATACAGGCCGGCCATACTTTGTCATGGACCTTGTGCCGGGTTTACCCATCACCCAGTATTGCGATAAGAACAGGTTGAGCATCGAGGACCGGCTGGCATTGTTCATTTCTGTCTGCAACGCCGTCCAGCACGCCCACCAAAAAGGAATCATCCATCGGGATATCAAACCTTCGAACATCCTGGTCACCCAGCATGATGGCAAGCCCATTCCCAAAGTGATTGACTTCGGGATCGCCAAAGCGATAAATCAGAAACTCACCGAGAAGACGCTCTTCACGCGCCACGCCCACATGATCGGCACACCTGCCTACATGAGCCCGGAGCAGGCCGAGCTGAGCGACCTGGACGTAGATACGAGGACGGATATCTACTCGTTGGGCATCCTGCTCTATGAGCTGTTGACCTGCACAACACCCTTTGGAGAGGAACAGTTGCGAGAAGCGGGCTATCTTCAGATGCAGAAGATCATCTGTGAAACCGAACCGACCAAACCTTCAACGAAGCTAAGCACGTTGGGCGAGGCCCTGACCGACGTGGCCAAGTGGCACAATTGTAGCCCGGAATCAATGCCAAAACTCACACGCGGAGATCTGGACTGGATCGTCATGAAATCGCTCGAGAAGGATCGCACCCGTCGGTACGAGACCGCTAGCGCGTTGGCGATGGACGTTCAGCGGCATCTCAATAACGAACCTGTACAGGCAGCAGCACCGAGCATCTCTTACAAAGCTCGTAAGTTCATTAAACGGCACCGAATCTCTGCTATCGCCGGTATCATTGTCGCTGTTTCATTGTTTGTGGTCGCCCTCATTTCAATGATGTATGCCCGCGAAGTCACTCTGCGCGCTGAAGAATCAGAAAACGCAAGACAGGAAATCACGGGTTTACTGGCTGGGAGCTACGTGGATCAGGCACAAACATTGTGCGAGCAGGGCCACATCGGCCGGGGGATGCTCTGGTTGGCCCGCAGTCTCAGGATCGCCCCTCCTGGCGACGATTTGGACGGGGCGATCCGGACGAGTCTGGCGGCCTGGCGCCATCAGCTCCATTCACTGACGACTGTCGTGCAGTATCCAGACAAGATCAATAGGGTGACCTTCAGCCCGGACGGAGCACGAATTCTCGTGGCTTGTCAGGACGGAACAGCCAGCTTTTGCGACAGCGCCACAGGCGAGATGATCGGCAGACCGCTAAACCACGGTAGTCTGATTTGGGACGCGGCGATTAGCCCCGATGGCACACGGATTGCAACCTGGGGTAAGGACCGCTTGGTGAGGCTGTGGGACGCCAGCACCATGGAACAAGTCGCCGAGCCGATACAGCATCAGGTGTGTTGGCGCATCATGTTTAGCCATGATAACGCACGCCTGATCACGGCAGGCAAGGATGGCTTCAGGTCTTGGGATGCCCGCACCGGCGAACCGGCCGACAATACCGTTAGGTGTGAAAACCAGGGAGTACGGGATGTCGTCTGTTGCCCGGATGGGGTCAGTGCAGTGCTGACAGTCGGCAGGGATACCTATCAGATGTTTGATGTATAACGAGGCGAGCC
>JARRQQ010000588.1:0-3346 GCA_037381725.1 Sedimentisphaerales bacterium | reverse complement strand
AACGAGATCGAGGAGTAGGCGAAATTGCTAACAAGCCATTCATGTTGCTATCTTACCGATTCCTGGGCAGGCCAGTCTATTGTGGCAACTACGTATTTTTCTTGACTTGATCTTCTTTAAGACGGGATAACGGGATTCGCAGGAAGAAGGGCGTTTGTGATGGAGCGAGCCGCCACTGCGGCCAAAAATAAGGAAATCAGGGGATCAGGGGAGCAGGAAATCAGGCGGGGAATCCGTCACAAGGATCGCCGGACAGGTATCGGAAGCCAATGGTGGGGCGAGCCGCCACCCTACAAATTTGAATCCGGGGAAAATTAAAGGTGCCCGGTAACTCTCTATGTTCTTGACACCTCTTATCTGTGAGGTGCAAAATGATGTTAAATTGTGATCCGTTAGAAAAAGTAAATTCCTGTCACCACCAAGGAGTATGCTGCCATGTCGAAAATATCTCGTCGATCGTTTTTAACCGTTTCTGCTGCTGCGGCATCCGGAAGTTCCATGCTCCGCTACGCTCGGGCGACCGAAAAGATTGCCGGTTTTGACCAGACGAAAACCGACGTTGACGAAACGCAGGTCTGGAAGCCCTTTAGCGACCGCAAGGTTCGGGTCGGCATTGTCGGTCATGGGGTCTGCAAATTCGGTCTGCAATTCAGTCTTCAGCATCATCCCAACGTCGAGCTGATTGCGGTCAGTGATTTGTTCCCGGACCGCTGCGCCGATATGGCTCGAAAGGCGAAATGTTCGAAGACGTACCCGTCGTTAGAGGAGATGGTCAAGGACGATTCCATCGAGGCCATCTTTTGCGCCACGGACGCTCCCGCCCACGCCAAGCACGCGGTCCTTTGTATGGAGCACGGCAAGCACGTGGCGACGGCGGTTCCCGCGTTTCGTGGAGATATCGATGACGCCGAACGGCTCCTCGAATGCTGCAAGAAGAATAAAGGTCTGGTTTACGCCATGTTCGAGACCTCGTGTTTTCATGACGATCTCTACGCCATGGAAAAGCTCTATGCCGCCGGGGTGTTTGGCCGGATCGTCTATTCCGAGGGCGAATATTGTCATCCTCATTCGATAGGGGCGCCTGCGCTCGGCTCTTACAAGGACTGGCGAAAGAAAGGATGCCCGATGTGGTATCCGACGCATGCGACGGCTTATTATGTCGGCGTGACGCATAAATCTCTGCTTGACGTTTCCTGCCAGGGCACTCCGCTATTTGACAAAGAGATGCAGGTTCCCAACGCGATTGGAAACATATTCAAGTCGGAGGTCGGCCTGTTCCGGACCGCCGAGGGAGGGCTATCCCGGATCATTATATGCAAATCGCAGGGTGAGTACCTCGAAGCCGGACGCATTCGGGGCGAGTACGGCGGATTTAACAAGACCTTTACCGGCGACAGGACCGGCAGCAAACGATACCACGAGGCGATCAAGCGCGGCTTACAGATTAAGAAGTACGCTTTGCCGCCGGGCGTTGAGCCGGGGGGGCATGGCGGCTCTCACGGCTACCTCGGTAACGACTTCATCGACGCCATCCTGCGCGGTCGCAAGCCGAGGGTGGACGTCATCGATGCGCTGAATATGACCGTTCCCGGCTATTATGCGCACCTGTCCTCGATGAAGGATGGTGAAACGATGAAGATTCCGCAGTATTCACTATAACGGAGAACTGAAGGTGCCAGGTGCTTTTTGGGCCACGTCTCCGTTTCATCTTCCTGACAGTGTCCCTTCTTCGCCCTAAAGACTCGGTCCCCTTGCTGATTGACTTGACTCCCGTCTTTGATCGTTCCGCGTTCATCAGTCCTCGGTCGTCCGTCGTCCGGAAGACACTACTGTCCGCATTCTACTGACTCCTGGGCGGGGAAATCTATTGTGGCAACTATATATTCTTCTTGAGTCGTTCCTTTTCAAGACGGGATGGCGGGATTTACAGGAAAAAGGGACTAATATCCATTGGCGAGCGCCGAGTTCTGAATATCGAAAGCTAATGGTGGGGCAAGCCGCCACCCTACAAATATGAATCCGCGAAATCCGCGTTCATGAGTTGTTGTTGCTCCTACTGTTCTCTGTCCCCAGTCATCCGTCCTCCGGTCTCGATCTGTGCTCATCTGTGAAATCAGTGGCTGGATCGGTATTTGGTCGTTGGTATATGGTATCTGGTCGCAGGAAGTCCGGTTAGCAAACGCAAATATGTACGTAAGTTCTTCTCTCGGCGGAACCTGCGTTTTCGGCCGTGAAAAGAGCGGAAAAAAGTTGAAAAATTTTTGTTTTTCTGCTAATCTTGTGTTGACAATGGTCGTATTTGTCCTATGATAGGCGAATTGGAAGGGGGATCGGGGAGTTTGCACACCTGCCCGAGCATGGGTTGGTGAGATGAGAAGTGTCGTCTCTTGAAGGGCGGCAAAGCTATTTGACAAGTGAACAGTTAAGCCAAATAAGCAGCGAAAGTGCGGCTGTTCCGGCGGGATACGCCCGGCCGGGATGAGCTTAAATAAGACCTCGCCATGTGCGGGGCACTGTTTTTCAGCACTTTCGCGCGTATGCAAAAGTGTTGAGCCTTTAGACGATATCCGCCGGAGCTTCGGCGATGGCGGATTCGACGATACAAACTGAAGGGTTTGATCCTGGCTCAGAACGAACGCTGGCGGCGTGGCTAAGACATGCAAGTCGAACGGACCAGTAATTTATTATTGGTTAGTGGCGAAAGGGTGCGTAACGGGTAGGTAACGTACCCCGCGCTTCGGGATAGCGTCAGGAGCTTCGGCTCCATCCGAAAGGGGCGGTAATACCGAATAATATCACAGGTCGATAGGCCTGTGATCAAAGATTTATCGGCGTGGGAGCGGCCTGCCCCCTATCAGCTTGTTGGTGGGGTAACGGCTCACCAAGGCAGCGACGGGTAGCGGGACTGAGAGGTTGTTCCGCCACATCGGGACTGAGACACTGCCCGGACCTCCACGGAGGGCTGCAGTAACGAATATTGCGCAAGGGGCGAAAGCCTGACGCAGCGTCGCCGCGTGTAGGTGGAAGTCCCTCGGGATGTAAACTACTGTCAGGGGTAAGAAAGTGCGCTTCGGCGTATTGATCCGCCCCAGAGGAAGTCACGGCTAACTTCGTGCCAGCAGCCGCGGTAAGACGAAGGTGGCGAGCGTTGTTCGGTATCACTGGGCTTAAAGCGTGTGTAGGCGGAAAAGTAAGCGTCTCGTGAAAGCCCCCGGCTCAACCGGGGAATTGCGGGACGAACTGCTTTTCTTGAGGCAAGTAGGGGTGCATGGAACTCTTGGTGGAGCGGTGGAATGCGTAGATATCAAGAGGAACGCCAGTGGAGAAATCGGTGCACTGGGCTTGT
>JARRQQ010000587.1:0-4785 GCA_037381725.1 Sedimentisphaerales bacterium | reverse complement strand
GTGCGAGGGTGGCCCCGCAGGAAATGTGCAAAATGTGGCAAGGATATTTCCTGAATTAGATTTCATCCAGCCGTAGCGAATACAGGTCGCGCCAAGAGCCGCCCCGCACCACTTTCCGGCCCGAGTCTGCTGGATCGTCCCGGCCGTCGTCCGTTCGGCAAGGATAGACTCGGTACGTTGTCCTCGTCCACTCGGCGGCGTTGCCATGCATGTCGTGCAGCCCCCAGGCGTTGGGCTGATAGCTGCCGACGTTCGCCGTCGCAACGGCCCCATCATCGAACCGCAGATCGCAGAGAATGTTGCCTCCGTACACCTTCGATTCGAGGATGCCTTTGCCGAAGTAGGCGACGATGTTGGATTCCAGGCCGCCGGTTGGCTTGGGGGGAACGCTGAGCGCCTTGTCGGCAACGTTGGCCCAGGGGGAGAAATCAGCGTCAACGTCGCCGTAGGAAAGAGCGCTCCGCGAGCCGGCGCGACAGGCGTATTCCCATTGGGCTTCGGTAGGAAGCGTGAAATGTGCGTCCATTCGCCGGGAGAGCCATCGGCAAAAGGCCATCGCACGCTCCCACGATACGCGAACGACGGGCTGTTCAGGTCCGCCCAGCGAAAGTCCCGGCCCATCCGGACCCCGGAAGCGCTTCGTGAAGTAACCCGAATCATGGTCGGGGTCAAATCGGTGGTACTGAGCGTTCGTCACCTCACATGCTCCCATCCAGAAGCTTCGGTCAATCGACACTCGTGCCGGCGGGCGTTCATCCGGCAAGCCGTTCGCATCGCCCATAATGAACTGGCCGGTGGGGATGCGCACCAGTTTCATCGTAACGTCGCCTCCCAGATCGATGGTTTTTTCAAAAGGCTCACAGGGTGCGGGACAGTTTTGAAATTCGTCATCTGGAATTCGAGTTTGTTTCGGATTTCGAGATTCGAGTTTCGGATTTCCTCGATTCAATCCGGTAAAGGGCTTGGGTATCTCCGGGATTGCCTCGGCGTCTTCGGTAGGGCCGCTGTAAAGTCGGCGCAGCTCGAGCCGACGCGTATCGGCTCCGTTCGGGATCGGGCCGACGTCACCCCAGGTGCCGTGACAAGGCCCGTTCAAGTCGATCCACGTGACGAGCCGGTCCCACGCCTCGTCGTCCAGCCGGACATTGTGATGGCCCTTGATGAGCATCTGGATCAGCTCGCTCGTATCGGCGTGGTATTCGCCGGGGACCAGCAAGCCGACGTCATCCTCGATATTCACTCGGCGAATGTACGGTATCAGAGTTTCATACGCGGGCGTGTACTTAACCTTCGTTCCTCCGAGCGCCCGGCGCACTATGGGGTGCAGCCGCGTTGCGCCGAGTTTCGTGAGCTCTCGCCCCTGGTAGTCCTTCGCGTATCGCTGGGCGCGCAGGTCAGCGATTCGTAGGCCGTCCTGGCGAGTCCTCTGGCCGGACCGTACCACGGTTCGATTTGGGCCGCCGGGCGCTTGGTGGCCAGCCGTCGACCGAGCACGGCGACGTCTTTGGGTTGCTCGTGACAGCCGACGCAAGAGACGGTCTCACCCGGCATCGCTGTAAACCAGCTCCGCATCAACTGGATCGCCTTGCCTTGCTCATCCAGCGGCTGGATGCTTAGCGGAGTATTGGCTGGCACGTTGAACAAGGCCGAGCCGTCTTCATAAACCTCCACCGTGCCGAGAATTCGCATGACTTCCCAGGGTCCTCCGCAGCCGACCTTGTCGGGACCCGCCATTCCCGGATAGCCGTAATGATACGCCAGTACCCTCAGCTTCTTGACCGTGCCGCGAGGAACGCCGGCCAGTCCCGGTCCGGCGTATACATCGTCTATGTAGACGGTGGCGTCGTCTCGGGTCAAATCCACTCTGTCCGGGATGGCAGGGGGGCGCGGCGTCTTGGCCAGCGGAATCGGCTCGAACAGGTCGCAATTCGGCAGCACACAGATGGGCAGCATGTTGTCGAAAACGTCCACAAGGTAGATACCCCACCGACTCTTGGGATTGGGCCGGCACGAAACGAGAAAATACTTGTCGCTCAACGGGTAGGGATGGAGAAACTTCGGCCAGGAGTTGTTGACCAGACTATCGCGAATAACGGTTTCAACCGGCTTATCCCGGCCGGGTATTTTCTGAACGACGCCATCGGCCTGGTGCCAGCCCTTGGTCGTATCAATCAATCCCAGTTCGCCCATTCGGGGCACGCCGTGGTAGCCGGCGATGATGGCGATGAGCTTGCCGGGAGCGCCGGGTATGCCTCGCGGAAAGTAGAGCGCGTTTGGCCAATAAGAATTCGATCCGTAAATGGCCCGCTGGCCCGTGCCATCGGGATTCATCACCATCAGGGGCCGCAAATAGATGTGCATCGGCCCCGTGTAATCCCACCGGCTGAAGATTACCTGGCCGGTCGGCAAAACCGCCGGATGGAGGTCCAGGTCCTGATCGTAGCACAACTGGCGCACGTTGCCGCCGTCGGCGTCCATCAGATAGATATTGCACGCGCGCTCGACGCCGTGCCAGCAGGGGACCGCCGTATACGAGGCGGTCGAGACGAAGACGATTCTGCCGTCGGGCAGATAGCAGGCGTCGAAATTGTCCACGTCCGGGTGCTCGCCGCGCGAGACCTGCCGCAAGCCCTGACCGTCTGTTCCGATCTCGAAAATCTGCCACGTTGAGCCTTTGGGCATCGTGAAAAGGAGTTTCCCGGCCTCATAGTGGAGGTCGATCTCACCGACGAACTCTCCCGCCGGCGGGCGAAAGAGCGTTCGCAATGTGCCGCCGGGACGCACAGGCGAGAGAATGGCGATCTCGTTATCGTAGCCGGTCCGCGGAATGCCCGCGTTGCACTTGTGATTGACGGGCAGGCCGAGCTGGCCCCGCTTGCGCTTGAGCAGCAAGAGCTGATCGAAATCGAGCAGCGGATTGGAAAGGAGCGCCTCGTTTCGCAATTCGCTCAGCCCACGTGCGAGTCGTACCGGGTCGGCAGTGGTCATTTCTCTCAATCGGTCAAGGCGGCTGAGATACTCAGCGCCTTTTGGATACCTTTGTCCAAATTTCGCGGCAAGGTCTTCTATGGCCAGACGAAGGGATTCAAAGTCAAAACGCTGGACGTATTGTCTGGGATTGTTCCGGGTCGGCTCGGCGGCCGTGCCCAAAGCCAGCGATACTTGCATGGAAAGCAGGAAAAGAGCGCTGCGTAGCAAGTGTCCGGGATGTCTGTTCATAAAGCTGGCCCTTCCTGACTTCATTGCCTCATGGTATAAGAAATTCGCACCAAAATGTCAACGCAGATTGCCTTAGCACACGTTGTACGGGAAGACACACTTCAAAACAGCCGGGACCGGTGTTACAATCAGTCTGGCGATAAGCCGGGACCGACGCGCGTCAGTCTTCAACGAACCTATTGGCCATCGGCTCGTATCGGGTGTAGTGATGCCAAATGCAATGACAATCGGCGACGTGGCAGTTTATCTGTTCACGCTGGGTATTTTCCTCGTGTCGCTCACGATCCACGAGTACGCCCACGCCTGGACCGCCTACAGGTACGGCGACGACACCGCCAAGCGCCTGGGCCGCCTGACCCTGAACCCCATCGCTCATATCAGCCTGTTCGGCACAATTATCATGCCACTTCTCGTGCATTTCGGCTGGGCGAAGCCCGTACCGGTCAACTTCTCGATTCTCAACAAAAGGCAGATCTTTGCGGTCGCCTTCGCCGGACCCGCGGCGAATCTCGTCTTAGCCGGCGGCCTGGCCGTCGCCTTCCATGTCATGCGTCTGAGCCGCCTTCCGCTCGTGGGCGATTTCGTCCTGCTGGCGATACTGTTCAACATCATCCTGGCCGTATTCAATCTCATTCCGATCCCGCCTCTGGACGGCTCGCGAATGGTGCACGCCTTCTTGAAGTCTCCGGGGGCTATCCACGCCTACAGACAAGTGGGCCAGTTCGGCATGCTGCTCCTGTTGGGCTTCCTCCTCTTCGGCGGATTCGATAGGCTTATATGGCCCGTGGCCGGGCTGCTTTATGGACTGCTCGGATTGCCCGCGCCTGCCTTGACAATCAAAGACGTCCGGCTCAGCGACAGCGATGGAACGAAAGGGACCTGACGATGCAACCGCAAAGAGAGCTTCACAGACAGCGGCATTTCGGAAAGCGCCCGCGTTCTTCCTCCGGCGGTACGATCATCAACATCATCACGGCGCTGATCTTCTTCGGGCTTCTCGCCGGCGGCATTCTCTGGCTCATCAAGGGATTCGGGGACGTCGGCAAGCAGTACAACGAGGCGATGGTCAACGCGACGTACCGGGCCGAGACGGTCAGATGCCAGACCAACCTGCGGGCCATCGGCCAGAACATCCAGATGTACGCGATCAGCAACGACGGATTCCCGCCTTCGCTCGAAGCCCTGGAGCAATACAGCGAGACGAAGCAGCTCTTTCACTGCCCCGACCCCAACGGCGTCGACTACGTCTACATCCCCGGCCAAAACCCCGACATGCCGCCCGACAACATCCTCGTCTACGAGCCCAAGCCCATGCACCAAGGCCGGTGCAGCGTCCTGCGCCTCAACGGCCAGCTCGACCTGCTCACCCCCGACCAGCTCCAGCAGGCCCTCGAACGAACAAAAGCCACCATTCGATAAACCCGGATGACGCAGATTCGCCGGGCGAGACACGAGGCACGAGGCACGAGAGACGAGAAACGAACCATAGCTACAGAGAGTACGGAGGACTCAGTTTCCTGACGCTGCTTCCTTTTCATGAGCGGCGGCGAGTTCTCATTCGCGGAT
>JARRQQ010000586.1:0-4951 GCA_037381725.1 Sedimentisphaerales bacterium | reverse complement strand
CGAGAAGGTAGTCTCTATGGTGAAGAAATGGAACATGGCGGGGCAGGTCCTGTGGTACGCCGACGTCGACGAGTTAGAGCGTGTCGAGGAGCTATGTCCCGAGTGCATTCCGATGCCCGATCCCGGCCCCGAAGAGAACTTGCAGGAGGTGCTCCAGCTTTTTCGGCCCTCGGTGGTTGCCTCCGTATGGCGTTATTATTCGAAGGGTTTTGCCGAACAGTGCCATCGGGCGGGCGCGATCGTCATCGTGGACGAAGGCGATCCGACCTGCTGGCAGAACGCCCTGGCGTGGGGCACCGACGGGATTCAGACCGACCATCCCGAACTACTGATAGCCCTCCTGAAAACTCGGAGGCAATAGGGAGTCGTAGGAAGAGCAGGTTGATTGCCCATGCTGGACGAAAGGGAACTGATAGCTGGCAACGAATGAACCGCATGGGTAGTCCTGAAACACTTCGGGATGCCGATCCTGCAGGACTTCATTGAATTCGTCGATTTCGCTCCAAGTGATGGTGAAAGACGAGAAGCCCGTGTCGAGAACTCGATTATTTCTCTGTGACTTCTGTGCTCTCTGAGGCAAAACGATCTGTCTGAATAGACCCCTCGGCTGCGCTCGGGGTGACGTCCGGTGCAGCGCCGGGCGCTATTCCCACTCGATGGTGGCGGGGGGTTTGCTGGAGACGTCGTAGACGACGCGGTTGACGCCGCGGACTTCGTTGATGATCCGGCTGGAGATGACGGCGAGCACTTCGTAAGGAATTTGCGAGAAATCGGCGGTCATGAAGTCGACCGTCTCGACCGCCCGGATGGCGACGACGTTCTCGTAGCTCCGCTCATCACCCATGACGCCGACCGTCGCGATGGGCAACAGTACGGCTAACGCCTGTGATATCTTTCGATATAATCCCGCCGAACGGATTTCGTCGATCAGGATTTCATCCGCCGCGCGGAGAGTCTTCAGCCTTTCGGGCGTGACCTCGCCGACGACGCGGACCGCCAGGCCGGGGCCGGGGAAGGGGTGCCGCCAGACGATGTCCTCCGGCAGACCCAGGTATTCGCCGACGACGCGGACCTCGTCCTTGAACAAGTCCCGCAACGGCTCGATCAGCTCGAATCCCAACTCGGCGGGCAAGCCCCCGACGTTGTGGTGCAGTTTGATGTTCGCGGCGGGGTTGCCGTCCTTCGACCCTGACTCGATTACGTCGGGGTAGAGCGTGCCCTGGGCGAGGAACTTGACGTCGGGAATCTTTGCCGCTTCCGATTCGAAGGCTTTGATGAACTCGGCGCCAATGATCTTGCGTTTCTGCTGCGGATCGGTCACGCCGGCCAGCTTCTCCAGGAATTGCTCGGACCAGTCCACGACCCGCAAATCCATGTGAAAGTGGTTGGCGAACGTCGAGACGACGTGGTCGCGTTCGTTCTTCCGCAGCAGGCCGTTATCGACGAAGATGCAGACGAGCTGGCTACCGATAGCCTTGTGGACGAGAGACGCGGTGACGGAGGAATCGACGCCGCCGCTGAGGCCGCAGATGACGTTGGCCTCGCCGACCCGGCGGCGAACCGACTCGACGGTCTGGGTGGCGAAATCACTCATCTTCCAATCGCCCCGGCAGCCGCAAATGCGGTAGAGGAAATTCTCCAAGATTTGGGAGCCCTTGGGCGTATGGGAGACCTCGGGGTGGAACTGGACGCCGTAGAATTTCTTTGTCTTGTGCTTGACGCCGGCATAGGGGCAGGTCTGGGTCGTGGCCAGCCGGATAAAATCGCTGCCCAACAGCTCGATCTGGTCGCCGTGACTGGCCCAGGCCGTGGTGGACTCGGGCATATTGGCGAACAAGCCGTTGTCGTCGAGGATAGACAGCGTGGTCCGGCCGTACTCGCGCCGTTTGGCGGGAGTGATCTTCGCCCCTAATATCTGGCAGCCTAACTGCATGCCGTAGCAGATGCCGAGGATCGGCACGCCCAAATCGAAGATCTTCTCGTCACATCTTACGGCTTTCTCGTCGTAGACACTGTCCGGCCCGCCGGAGAGGATCACGCCCTTGGGCGATAATCTCGCCAGTTCCCTGGCGGTGACGTCGGCCCGGTAGATTCGCGAATACACGTTCTGCTCGCGGACCCGGCGTGCGATCAACTGACCGTACTGACTGCCAAAATCCAAAATGACAACGACTTCTCGGTCCATTGAAATACATTTCTTTCATCAACGTAAGTGTACCAGGGTACCGGGCTATCAGGGTGAAGGTGACCAGGGGATCAGGACATCAGGGACAGCGACATACGCTACGAGGCTAACCTGATCTCCTGGTTCCCTGACATCCACTTCCTGATCTCCTGATATCCGGATAAACTAACAGATTCTCAATTCCATTTCCTGATATTCGTCGAGCGTAAGGCATGACTATAAGCCCCGACGCGGACGTTGTCAACGGCTTTCGTCTCAATCCTTGTCAGCGGGCGTGGCGCGCGTATAATGGGCCGATTCATTTGAGATTATTGAGGAACGTGACTATGGCCAAGATCGGCAAATTGGACGACATTGTATCGCTGTGTAAGCGACGAGGCTTCATTTTTCAATCCAGTGAAATCTACGGCGGCTTGGCAAGCTGCTACGACTACGGGCCGCTCGGCGTCGAGCTCAAGAACAACGTCAAGAAAGCCTGGTGGAAGAACGTCGTCCAGATGCGGGACGACGTGGTGGGCTTGGATTCCAGTATTCTCATGCACCCGATGGTCTGGAAAGCGAGCGGGCACGCCGACAAGTTCGCCGACCTGATCGCCGAATGCAAGAAGTGCAACACGCGAACCCGCGTGGACCACCTCAAAGACCAGGCCGCTGAGCAGGCGGACGAACACACGGAGCACGTCGATATCGAGGCCGCGATGGCCGGGACGCAGGATTTGAGCAGGAAGGTCTGCCCCAATTGTGGTACCGTCGGGCAGTTCACCGAGCCGATGCCGTTCAAGCTGATGTTCGAGACCCAAATGGGGGCCAACGTCGATGATTCGATGACCATGTATCTGCGACCCGAGACCGCCCAGGGCATCTTCGCCAACTTCCGAAACGTGCTGGATACCACCCGAGTCAAGATACCGTTCGGGATTGCGCAGATCGGCAAGAGTTTCCGCAACGAAGTCACCACCAAGGCCTTTATTTTCCGGACGCGCGAGTTTGAGCAGGCCGAGCTGGAATTTTTCTGCGAGCCGGGCACGGACGAGCAATGGTTCGAGCATTGGAAAGAGGCCCGCTTCAACTGGTACATAAGGGCTGCGTGGACGTTGAATATCGGTTCCCGTTCGGCTCCGGCGACTGGCAGGAGCTCGAAGGCATCGCCAACCGCACGGATTTCGACCTGCGCCAGCACCAGCGGGGAATGCGAACGCTGAACAAGTGGTATGAGAACAACCGCGACCTGGCGGCAATCCAATTGGCCGACGAGGCCGAGGACTACCTGAAAGGCCCGCTGTCCTATTTCGACGACGAGAAGAAGCAACGTTATATCCCGTACGTGATCGAGCCGAGCGCCGGGATCGACCGAAGCACGCTCGCCTTCCTGGTCGATGCTTACGATGAGGAGGAAGTCCGCGGCGAGACACGGAACCTTCTGCGCTTCCATCCCGCCCTGGCGCCGGTGAAAGTGGCTATCTTCCCCTTAGTGCGAAAGGACGGTATGCCGGAGATTGCCCGGAACATCTACGACGACTTGAAAAAGACCTTCAACTGCTTCTACGACGAGAAGGGCGCGGTCGGCCGGCGCTACCGCCGCCAGGACGAAGCGGGAACTCCATTCTGCATCACCGTGGACGGCCAGACGCGCGAAGACCAGACCGTTACCGTCCGGCAGCGCGACTCCATGGACCAGATCCGCGTCTCCACCGACCAGCTCCGCACCCATTTGCGCGAGACACTGGGCATGTGAGGAACGTGGAAAAATCCAGGGCAATTGCATCTAAATTTAGATCGCCGTTTTTGGCTCCTTAAACTGGGGTCGGTTTCCGGTTAGGGTTCCAGAACAACATGGTTGATCCCTATTTTTTGAGCAAAAAAGGCAATCACTCAATTTAGATGCGTACGCCCTGTGGAAAAATCTCTTTGCGTTGCGAATTGTCGGACGATTTGTTAATATACTGTTTGTTTCACAACTGTGGGACATGACAGAGGTCCATAATCGATATAAGCCAGAGGGATGTTGTGGTGGACTATCTCTTCGAATGGGACCCAGATAAGGCCAAACAGAACAAGAAGAAACACCGTATAAGCTTTGAGCAAGCCGCCACAGTCTTCACTGATCCAAAGGCTATTTCTCTGTACGATACCGAGCATAGCAAAGATGAAGATCGATGGATCACACTTGGGTTGTCTGATAACCACGGTTTGGCCATCGTTTGCCACACGTTCCAGTGGATAGATAAATCTTCGGCTCGCATACGTATATTTTCCAGTCGCAAGGCAACGACGCGTGAAAGCCGTCAATATTCGGAGTAAAGACATGAAGAAAGAGTACGACTTTTCTAAAGGAACACGGGGAAAGTTTTACAGAGCCGAGGCTCGTTTGACTCTACCTGTTTATCTGGATTCCGAAGTACAGCAATTTGTTGAGCAAATAGCTCGCAAACGGCGGTCAGACGTCTCACGTGTGGTCAACCAATTACTCAAATCTGATATGAAGCGAGCTAAGGCCATGTAACAAATCAAGCCGTCATTTTCGAAGTAGATTGCGGACTTAGCCTGATTTGCCGCAGGAGAAAGAGGAAGTCGAAAACGAAGAAGCTGGAACTGGCTGACTAAGGCAGAGAGTTCCTCAGGGTATACTCTTGTTTGGGTTCATTCTTTAATGGCCTTTTTGAGACGGGAGAAGAAACCCTCCCAAACGCTTTCGCTCACGCTGCCGGGGCGAACTTGGCCGGCCGGGTCCGGGGACAATTTGCTCCTAAGGAAAAAGCTTTTAAT
>JARRQQ010000585.1:0-3398 GCA_037381725.1 Sedimentisphaerales bacterium | reverse complement strand
GGCTCCGGTGAGAACCCTCCGAAATAGCCGAGTTGAGAGCCTGTCGTTTGGCGCTTGACGAGGCGAAATTCAAACAAGCGACTAAGCATGTAGACGCTTATTTTGAAGCATCTCGGGACGGGGGTTCGAATCCCCCCGCCTCCATTCCCCCGTTTTTGTTGTAAGTTGCTGTTTTGGCAATAGCTTAACGATTTTGGCTGTAACTCCAGCTTTGGTTTCCTGCACCATATTCGCACCTACTTGTCCCCAAAGCAGACGATCTGCCACCTTTTCGGCTACCTCAGCCAGACGTTCGTTTCGTGCTCTGCCGTAGGTGTTGGCGGTTAATGTCGGTGTGCTGTGCCGGGCCAAGGCTTGCGCTTCCTTGTGGTTGGCTCCGGCCTCGTAGGTGAGTGTGACGAAGCTCGTCCGTAAGGCATGGAATGCTATCTTACCCTCCGATGTGTGCTTGGGTATCCCAGCGGCCTTCAAGTCTTTATCAAGCTCGCGCGCCGGGTGAGACGGTACATAGAGCAGAGCATCCTTTGGATAGATGAAACTTCGGTAGAACCGCGTGTAGAGCGCTTGCACGATGCCACTGGCACAGAATGACTTCAATTCCTTGACCAGACGCTTGGGCAACGGTTGAAAAGCCATCTTGCGATTCTTTGTCCAGGCAGGGTCTAACTTCAAAACGTTGTTTTCCGTATCCAAATGTTGACGGGTCAGTGATCGAAGCTCACCGGCGCGAAGCCCGGTTGTCATCGCAATAATGTATAAGAGCCTTAGATGCTCCGGCGCAGCCTTGAGTAATCGGCGAGTCTCATCAATCGTCAGTGCGCGATACTCTTCCTCCGGTGTTGTATCTATATCAGCGAGTTTTTCGAGCGGATTTTCCACCAAATACCCCCGAATGACACACCAGTTGCAGAAACTACGGATTGCTTCGGTAATATTGGAGATCGTCTTACGGGATTTGTCCCGTTTGGCAAGCTCGCGGAGCGTGGCCTCGACGCGCGGCAGAAGGTTGTCCAAATCAGAAAGCACCTTGAGGTCCAGCGTTTCAGCCCACAGTTCCAAGTGGCGCTGTTTCCGGGATGCGTGACAATCAGACCACGGACGGCCCTTGTGCCCGCCCTGGAGTTTTCCCCACTCGATGTACTCGGCAACTGCATCCATGAATGAGCGGTCCCGATATTTGAAGTGTGTTTGGCGTGGCTCCCTGTATCCCAGTCGGATTTCCCGATGATCTTGCTCTAATTTCCGGGCGATTCGCACCGTCTCGGACCTGAGTTTGGAGCCTGTGAAATACCGCTTCTTTCCTGTCTGGTCTATGAAGAAGCCCTGATACCGACCACTGGAACTCGGTCTTTTTCTCGCGCCTGCCATGTTCTATTCCCTCGCTTTCTTCCAGCATTTCAACAAGTAGCTCGACAATGAAAGACCTTCGGCATCTGCGTCCTGTAGAAGCTGCTGGCGTTCAGAAGGCTTCAATCGAAGCGTTACCAAAGCGGTCCTTCGGTCCTGCGCTTTCAACGGTGGCCTGCCCATCTTGGACTTCTTCCTTTTTGTCATAAATCCGAATATACTTTGTGTATTCGGTTAAGTCAAGCGGAAAACTGAGAAATTCTTTTTTGCAACTGCTCGGATTCTTTTCGGGCGGCGTCGAGTCTCTCGGCTAAGTGGTCTCTCAAAGCCTTGACGGTCCAGACGGGTTCGCCAAAAAGCCGGATGCTCGGCGGCAATTCTCCCCGCTCGATGGCCCTTTTAATGCTCACCCTGTGCCGGTCGAAAATCTTCGCCAGCGCCTGCTCTGATATGACCGCCTCCGCAGGCAGGTCTCCGAGTTCTCTGATAATTCCCAAATCGTTACTCTGTTCTGCATCCATTCTTTTGAACCTCGTTATCTAAGCGTGTCTGTCTCCCCGGTTTTCAACCGTGCCAAGAACGCCAACATTCTCGTTTGGCAATCTTGGCAACCTTCGCGTTTTTGGCTCATTATCAAAGGTTTTCGATCTTCTTGTTTGTCAAGTCTGCCAAGATTGCCAGAGTTCATGCTTGGCAATCTTGACGCTCTTGCTCAAAGCGGTACGGTCTCCATTTTCCAAAACCATGCGTCTTTTTCCTTAAAGCTCTTAACGTCCAGCATTTTCTTTGCCCGGTTCAGGGTTCGTTCGCTCACACTGTTCTGTTTCGCCTGCTTGAACACCTCTGCTGATGAAACCGGGCCATCCTTGAGACATTCTCTCAGAAGATCTTTTGCTGCGTCCAATGCTCCCGCTCCCTCGTCCGTTTCCGAGCAGAGCGCCTCGTCTGTCGTTATGTCGATACGGTCCGGTTCAAACGCCACTACGCCGTCGATAATGCTGAAAGCCAAGCCCCCTGGATCAATCGACAGGTTTGCTTTTGCCGGTGTAAGAAGACGTCGGTTTGAATTGTCTCTGTCTTTGGAGACCACCCAGACGGCCCTCGCCGCCGCTGTGAACGCCAAACTGCCAAGCGTCCGGTAGATCGCCTTGGTTCCCTGATTCTTCGTCAAGTGGCTGACTCCCAAAACCGCAAGTCGATGCGTTGCCGCCAGCGCCGCCAACGGTGCTAACGCGCCCCGGACTTCAGCGTTCTTATGCGAATCCGTTTTGCCCAGGTAGGCCGTGAGCGGGTCGATAACCACGAGTCGAGTCCCCGGCGTTTCGGCAATGGCCTGTTCGAGCGCAGGCAGGTGCGCCGTGACGTTGAAATGACAAGGGCCTTCGTGTTCGGGATCGTCGTAGGTTACACCCTGGATGGCCCGGATTTTAGTCAGGTCCGCTTCATGGTCCTTGAGTCGTGGCACGATGGTGTCGGAAACGTCATCTTCCGCGCTCAGGATAATAACTGACCCTTCGAGAATCGGCTGTTTGAGTGGATCGTCCGCCCAGGGCCTCCCGGTAGTCACCTGTGCAGCGATATACAACGTCAGGAACGACTTGCCCAGACCCGGATCGCCGACGAGCATGGAGAGCTTGCCCAAAGGTATGCGGTTGTCCCACAACCATTCAACTTCTTGCGGCTCCACGTCTTCGAGTCTCACAATGATAGGCTTGGGTGTGTAGTCTCTGTCCCGATCCGAACGCACTGTCTTTTGTGCAGTCTTGCTCGGCTTGTATGTCTTGCTTTCGTCTATCAGCGCCAGAAGCTCTGGTACTTGGTGGCCAGCGTCCAGCCAGTCGGAGACATCACCCTTTTCCGGTAGTCCTGGCAATTCGACAATTCTCACCTCACCCGCTATGCCGTACAGGGAATTCGCAACGTGCTCGGCGTGGTTTCTTCCCGCCGTGTCATTGTCAGGAATAACGACGACAAGCCGCCCCCGAAAATACTGGTTGTATTCCTCTCGCCACTTGCCTGCACCCATCGGACAGGTTGTGGCCACAAAGCCA
>JARRQQ010000584.1:0-5002 GCA_037381725.1 Sedimentisphaerales bacterium | reverse complement strand
AACGTCACCCCATGCGGGGTGTAGCGCGACCAGCCCCCGGTCTATCTCGTGGCGATATGAGGAGTTGTCATCAGCCGCTATCTCCCAGTCCAATTGGGCCAGGCGAAACGGTGCCCGGTCTTGCGAGGGCAAAAAGCTACCGCCGACTCCTAACCCCGTCGAGCCGGAGAGCCACCAGGCTCGCTGTTCATACGCCAGTTCCGAGTCCATCCAGTCAGAATGCGAGACTTCCAATCCCAATCGCAAACGAGCTAGACTCGTTTCGCTATGTTCATCAGGGAACAGCACGGGGTCATCCGGTGCATCGGAGGCGAGGAACGTCGCCTTGCCCGCAACGGCAAGTTCACCGTGACGCCCTTTTTCATCGGACCAGAGTTCAATAGCTGACGTGTTGCGTTGGACCGTCAGCAACAACGTAAACAGAACAAGATGCCTCCATTGCCGGCCTGGGGATCGGATCAGCATTACTTCTCCTGCAACTCCTCCCGTTTGCCGAACGGCGGCTGGGACGCCTTGATCTCATCCTTCGCCACACGTCCGTCTACCAATGTCACTACTCGGCGGGCATGCGCCACAACGCGCGGATCGTGGGTTGAGAAGACAAACGTGATGCCCTGCTCTCGGTTAAGACGGCGCATCATCGCAAGCAGAGTTTCGGCGTTTTCGCCGTCCAGGTTGGCAGTCGGTTCATCGGCAAGCACCAATCTCGGTTTCGACGCGACGGCCCTGGCGACGGCGACGCGTTGCTGCTGACCGCCCGACATTTCATTGGGCCGACGGTTGGCGAATTCGCTCAGCCCGAGTTGCTCCAGAATCTCCATCGCACGCCTGGTACGCTCGCTGTCGATCCCCTGTAACTCGAGGACGAATTCCACATTCTCACGTGCCGTCAAGACGGGAATCAAATTGTACGCCTGGAACACAAACCCCAACTCACGCAGCCGCAGGTCCGCACGCTGGCGTCTACTCATAGCCGAAACGTCACGGCCAAGGACCATCAACTGTCCTGCTGTCGCGACGTCCAGAGCGCCGACGAGATTGAGAAAAGTGGTCTTACCACTGCCGCTGGGTCCGACAATGGCCAGCAGATCGCCCAGGTGAACTTCCAGGGCCACGCCGGTCAGGGCATGCACTTCGATCTTGCCCGTATGGTAGACTTTCGTAACACCTTCCGCTTTGACCAAAGTCTTGTTTGTCATCATGAACTCCCTGGCCCGTTCGTATCGGGTCGCGCTAATGCTCCACGCGCAGCGCCGCAGCCGGATCCGTGCGCATGGCAAACCACGCCGGGTATAAGGAACTGAGAATCGTAGCCGTCAAGGCCAGCTCAAATGCCAGTGGAATCATCCACCATCCGAAATCACCTTTGAAGACCGGATCGAACAGTACGTTGGACACGGCCAGGTCCGTCCCTCCATACATCTTGGTGAAATCGATACCTTTTGTGGCGACGTAGTAGGATGCCGGGAGACTGAAAACAAGGCCCAGTACGGAGCCGAACAGGCCTAGCGCAATGCCTTCGGCCAGCATGACACGAATCAGTCGGCCACCCCTCATGCCCACGGCCGAGAGCACCGCAAACTCCCGTCGCCGCTCCAGCACGGCAGCAAGTTGCGCGCTCATGATGCCGAGAAAAACGACGATCATGATGAGCCCGACCGTCAAGCGCGTCCAGGTCTCGTCGACCTTTGTGCCTGAGGCCATCTCGGGCATGATCTCCTTCCATGTCACCACGGTATACGCCGCGGACAGCTTGCTCTCCAGGTCGGTCACAATGCGGTCGAGGCTTTTCGGGTTGTCCACCAGCGCCGTCAGGTCGGCAGCGCCTGGCCGGCCGGTGAGCTTCTCGACGTTGGCAAGGTTGACGTGGCAGATGGTGGCGTCCAGGTCCTCACTGCCGGTCGCGACGATGCCGACGATGCGGAGCATCGCGCCGCTCATCTCGCCGTCGACGTTGGCGACCGTGACCATAAGCGGATCGTCGAGGCCGACATCGAGACGTTTGGCCAAAGCCCGGCCGATGACTGTGGTGCCCAGTTCGCCGGCGTGAAGGTACCGGCCCTCGGTCACACGTCGCACGAGACGGTTGGTCGCCCGTTCAGTGTTCGGATCGACACCAAGCAGCTCGACGCCGGCCACGCGCGTCCCGAAGGCCAGCAGCCCTTCCGTGCGGGCGTGCGGCGTCACGACGGTGATGTCTTCAGTCGCCTGCATGGTCGCGCGGACGTGCTGCCAATCGGGCAGACGCAAATCGTTCTCGCGCGTCTGGGGCCACTCGGCCGGAACCACGCGCAGGTGTCCCGCCCCACTTTCGGCCGCGGCCTTGAGCATCATCTTTCCTTCGCCACGCACAAAGGCGATCATGAACAGACAAACGGCTGAGCCCAGGCCGATCCCGAGGATGGCCAGAATCGTGCGTCGAAGATGGCGACGGAGACTGCGCATTGCGTAACGTGTTGATATCGAAGGTCTCATGCGCGCATCGCCTCCATCGGCTCCAAACGCGCCGCGATCCATGCGGGCCAAATAGACGCCACTAACGAGGTGAACAGCACCGCGATCAGGCCAAGCATCGTGTCGAAGGGCTCCAGCCGCGGACGAATCAGCAGCGGTAGGTTCAATCCCTTGTAGGCCATATTGCGAACCTCGCCGTTGCCGCCCCAGGAAGCCATGTCGATACCGGAACCGCTGGTCGTGAAAACGAACAGGTAGCCCAGGGCCGTGCCGATGATGACGCCGAGTATGCCGGTAAGCACCGCCTCGACCACGATCATGCGGATCAGACGTCGCGGCCGACTGCCCAGGGCCAGCAACATGCCGAACTCGTGCATCCGCTCGAACGTCGCCATCATCAGCGTGTTGGCGATACCGGCCACCGCCGCGATGAACACGATGATCACGACGAAGTAGCCCACCCAATCGGAAGTCTTGAGGATGACGACCAACTGCGGAACGATCTGTTCCCACGTTTTGATTTCCAGGCCGGCCAGCGCCGGCAGTCGCGACAGGCGCTGCACGATGCCTTCCGTTTGACCCGAGCGTTTGGCGCGGATGACGATCTCGTGAGCTTCATCGGGCATGACGAGCAACCGCTGAGCGTCAGCGAGAGACATAACGACGCCCGTCTGGTTGATCAGGTCGGCGGGCGAGCGGATGATGTCCTGAACGATGTAGAGGTCGTTGGCTAGCGAGCCGTCAGCAGCCTGCCCTACTACCGCGATCTCCGCGCCGGGCTCGGCGCCGATCTTCTTCGCCAGAAGATGGCCCAGCAGCACGTATTTATCCTTGAGCGGCTCATCCAGGCCCGAGAGCAAGCCATAAGGCTCTGAGCGCATAGATGCGGGCGGCGGCGATGCGGACCGCCTCGTCAGACCGCACCGCTGCCATGATTTTCGCAAGGTCGGGAATATAAAGGTCCAGCGCCCGCTCCTCGCGCCATTTCGGCTCGTGGATTTGTGCGTGTCCGACCATCGGCCCGGTAATGGCCAGCCGGATGTTGTCCGCGTAGCCGCGCATCAGGCTGTTGCTGGCCAGCAGCGCGAACTGTCCGACTCCAATGGCGAGCAAAGCCAGCACGGTCCGTTTCTTATTACGGCCCAGATTGCGCCAACCGATTTTCAACGTACTGAACGTCATCTTTTCCCGCTCAACGCTTCTGTTCCAGGTTCGAGAGGCTAAACGTCGTATCGGGAACCTTAACGTCGAAGTCAATGTCGAGATAGGCCAGCTCCGTTTTATGCCCTTCCTTATCCGTCGGGATCAGAGTCATCCGAGAGGGTATGCGCTTACCGTCGAACACCTTGACATCGGACCAGCGTAGCACCCTCGCCAAGCGGTCTTTCCGGTCGTAGTACTCGGCCTCAATCGGAATCCGCCCATCTTCGGAAAGAATCACTTCGATCCGGTTCCAAAGACCCACGATATCTGGCTTGGCCGTGAACCGAACCAGCCAGCCTTTGGGTTTCTCAGAAGGCCCGACAAGTTCATACCGGTAGTCCTTTGAATATGAGGATTCTTTAACCAGGTCGTCGTTCGTAAAATCGCTGCCCATCCAAGAGGCGAGCATCATGGACGGTGGGATGCGAATCGTCCGCTTGATCCGCGGTAGGTAGTTCCAGAGGTTCTTATCGACCTTCAAAGTGGCAGTCCCCCTCTCTCGGGCCGGGGCGCGAATGATGACAAGCGCCTTCTTTTCGCCCTGGGTCCATATCTTCATTTCCAACGTGCGCGTATGCCGCGGGTTCGTAACCGTCAGCTTTGCTACTGAAATACTGCTTTTGGAGCGGTACAAATCCTCAAAATATTTCACGACAGCATCAAGATCGACCTGGCCGTCCTTGACAAAAGGATGGTCACCAGGCAAATTGTTTGGATCGACCTTCCCGTCCTGCCCGAGAGCGGAAGTTGTAATCAATGCACCGAGCATAACCGTGACGACAAGATATATGACTGACCGATCGTTACCGTTAAATTTCATCCTTATATCCTCTTTTGTCTGCCATTCTGTCTGTTATCCGATGGGGAGAACCTACTTCCAAATAGGACGCCTGAGACCAGGTATTCCTCAGGTCGGTTCGTCTATTGGCGTCCTCATCGGCTTTTCCTTCTCTGTTTCTGCCATTTCTCAATGAGTAGCGGATACTCCTTTTCTACGTATGCAAACAAGTCACGTCCTTCTATTAGTCTCTTGCGGACCTCTGACGGTTCATTTTTAATTGCATTGAGTCCCCGCTCGATAAGATTCCGAATTTCCGTGAATATTCCCACCTCGGTGTGCAGAAGCTTCACAAAACTATCCGCTTTCACGCGATAACAGCAGCTCCGCTTGCCCGGAACGCCGATCCGCTCGACACCCCATATCTGGAGTAATCGAGTCATCGCGCTTATCGAACCCCGACTGGCCGAGAGTGCCTCGGCGATTTGGGCTGCTGTCTGCTCCTGTGGATCGCAGATTAACAACCACCCCCAGATGCGGCCCGCCATCCTCGGGTAACCTATTTTC
>JARRQQ010000583.1:0-3403 GCA_037381725.1 Sedimentisphaerales bacterium | reverse complement strand
TGCGACGAACGGGACGCTGATCGATGCGACCATAGCCGAGCAGATACGGGACAATGGAATCGTGAGAGTCTCCGTGAGTCTGGATGGGGCGACCGCCGAAGTTCACGACCGGCTGCGCCAACTGACCGGGTCCTTTGAGCGAGCCATCGAAGGGATAGAGTATCTTCGAGAGGTGAAGGTGCCGTTTCAGATCAATATGACTTTGACGAGGCACAACGCCGGACAGTTGGAGGACATTTACGAACTCGCCAAGTCGCTCGGCGCGGTAGCCGTGCATATCTTCATGCTGGTGCCCGTCGGCTGCGGAGAGTCTCTGTCCGAGACGGACATGCTCTCACCCGAGCAGTACGAGAAAAAACTGATCGAGATCGCCGCGCTGGACGCTCGGAGAGAGATTCAGATGAAGGTCACGTGCGGCCCCCACTACGAGCGTGTCATCAGGCAAGCAGGTTTACGCACCCCTCGCGAGAAGATCGGAGGCTCAGTGCCCGGCGAAAGCAGACATGGAGGTGCGTCCAAAGGCTGCCTAGCCGGTCTTGGAGTCCTGTTTGTCGGGCATCAGGGAGACGTTTTCCCGTGCGGCTACTTGCCCGTCAAGTGCGGCAACGTTCTCGAACAGGACCTATCGGAGATATGGTGCAAGAGCGAAGACCTTGCCCGAATGCGGGATACCGGCGCGCTCGAAGGCAAATGTGGTATCTGTGGCTACAGGCAGGTTTGCGGCGGGTGCCGGGGCAGGGCCTACGCCGCCACGGGCAACTACATGGCCGAAGAGCCGTTCTGTGCCTACGTGCCGCCCGAGGCGGTTCATTGATTGTTTTCATTCGGCAGATTGAGTGATGATAAATATCAGCAAATTGTATTGCGATCAAGTGACGCCGGGGGATTGGCTCCGCTACGGCAAGGCAGGCTCGGGTGAACGTCAGGGCGAGATCGTACCCAAGAGCGCTTCTGAACGACGGCCCATCGTCGTCTGGAACATCACGCGGGCGTGCAACCTCAAATGCGTGCACTGCTACAATGACAGCGGAGTTTGCAAAGCCGGTGACGAGCTTTCGATGGAACAAGCCAAAACTGTGCTGGACGACCTGGTGCAATTCGGCGTTCCGTCGGTTCTCTTCTCCGGCGGCGAGCCATTGATGCGACCTGACCTGTTCGAGTTGATCGGATACGCCGTCGAGCGAGGATTGCGCGCGGTTATCTCGACGAACGGGACCCTGATCACCACCGATGTGGCGAAAAAAATCAAACAGCACGGGGTCTCGTACGTGGGCATCAGCCTGGACGGTGTCGGTGAGATCAATGACAAGTTTCGCGGCGTTTCGGGTGCGTTCGACAGGGCGGTGGCCGGGATAAAGAATTGCCAGGACGCTGGCGTGCGGATCGGCCTTCGCTTGACGCTGACTCAGAAAAACGTCCGGGATTTGGAACGTCTGTTTGATTTCTTCGAGGCCAAGCAGATCGAGCGGGCCTGCTTTTACCACTTTGTCCCGAGCGGCAGAGGCGGGACGATGGCGAACGAGGACCTGACACACGCGCAAAGCCGGGAGGCGGTCGAAATGATACTGGCCAAGACCCGATCATTCAAAGAGGCCGGACGAACACCGGACATCCTGACGGTGGATAACCACGTCGATGGCGTCTACGTGTACCTGAGACTTCGCGAGCAGGATTCAGAGCGTGCCGAAGAGGTCTGGAAGCTGCTGAGCTGGAACGGCGGAGGGATGTATAGCAGCGGGGTCGGCATCGGCTGTATCGACTTTCATGGCAAGGTGCACCCGGACCAGTTCTGGTGGCATTACGACCTAGGTGACGTGCGTCAAAGACCTTTCAGCGAGATTTGGATGAATACGAGCGATCCACTTATGCGTGGCTTAAAGGATCGCCGGAGCCATGTCAAGGGACGATGCCGGCTGTGCCGGTTCTTCGAGATATGCGGCGGCAGTCTGCGGGTCCGGGCGGATTTGCATTTCGGAGATCCTTGGGCACCCGACCCCGCCTGCTATCTGTCGGACGCCGAGATCGGTCTGGACGAAGCCAAGCAGGCCGAACTGCAACGCACCGGCGAACTTTTCCCCATGCCCAGTTGACGGGCGATGGGGATTTTTTCACGGCAGGGGTAAAAATCTCAGATGTGAGAATATATTGGATGTATAGGTACTTTAGAAGTGCGTTTTTTTATCTTTATTGGTAAAAAGAAGCTTGTCAATTGCCTGCTATCATGCTAAAATACTAAGAGTGTAAACCTGTATACTATATCGCAATGTCGACATTGCAGTGTCAGAAATCATTTCAAAATCTATGGTTGGGTACGGAATGAGCGGCGCGGCCGGCGGACCAGACACAATGCGTGATGGGGTGGATACGATAAGTCGAGTGGTTAGTCAACGGGTAGTGAGGATTTATGAATGAAGAAGTATCCATATGGCGTGGCGGAGCGTCGTTCAGCAAGGCCGCGGGAAAGGATCCGGCGGAGAAAGACATAAGACTCGAACGGGAGCCGACTGATCGGTTCGACATCGGACAGATAGTGGGTCGCTCGCCGATGATGCAGAGGGTCTTCGAGATGATCCGCAAGGTGGCTCCCACGAAGAGCAATGTGCTGATCACCGGCGAGAGTGGCACCGGCAAGGAATTGGTTGCTCGAGCAATACACTCTCTCGGGTCACACAATGGGAACCGCTTCTTAGCGGTCAACTGCGCGGCGATCCCCGAGACCCTGCTCGAGAGTGAATTGTTCGGGCATCGGAAAGGCAGCTTCACGTCGGCCTTTCGTGACAAGAAAGGGCTGTTTGAGTGTGCTTGCGGCGGGACTCTGTTCCTCGACGAAATCGGTCACATGCCGATGAGTTGTCAAGTGAAGCTTCTTCGAGCCGTGGAACACAGGCAGATCACACCCGTAGGCGATACGGCGCCAATCGACATCAATGTTCGCTTAATCGCTGCTACGAACAAGGACCCGGCGGAACAGATGAAGGCCGGGCACTTCCGCGAGGACTTATATTACAGGATGAACGTTGTGGGTATCCACCTTCCCCCGCTGCACGAGAGAAAGGAAGATATCCCGCTCCTGGTGGAACATTTCATTAATAAGTTCAATGCTGAAATGGGCAAACACTGTAAGGGCGTCAGCAACGACGTGATGCGGCTGTTCATGTGCTATGACTGGAAGGGCAACATCCGCGAGATGCAGAACGTGATCGAGCGGGCGATCATCTTCGCTGAAGGCGATATCGTCCAGATTTCGGACATCGGGCCCTTGGGCTCGCGCGCCATGGTGCTGACGGAAGAAGATGAGAACCTCCAGACGGCTATGAGGGCCTACGAAAAAGAGCACATTTGCCGGGTGTTGAACAAGCACGGTTGGAACAAAGCGGATGCGGCAAAAGCTCTGAGCATCGGA
>JARRQQ010000582.1:0-3403 GCA_037381725.1 Sedimentisphaerales bacterium | reverse complement strand
AGTCGATCAACGACCCAGACAGTTTCTGGCTTGAGCAGGCAAAGAGCCTGACCTGGTTCAAGGAGCCGACGAAGTCCCTGGAGTATACATGGGACACCAAGGCCCGGAAGATCGAGCACACCTGGTTCGCCGACGGCCAGCTTAACGTGACTGTCAATTGCCTGGATCGCCATCTGGGCACTCCCATCGCTAAGAAGACAGCGATTCTCTGGCAGGGCGACGCCGATGAAGACGTCGTCAAGTTCACTTATGAGGAATTGTACAAGGAAGTCTGTAAGTGTGCCAACGTCCTGAAGTCCAAGGGTGTCAAGAAGGGTGACCGCGTAGCTATTTATATGGGGATGGTCCCCGAACTGGCCGTCACGATGATGGCCTGCGCCCGAATCGGTGCGATCCATTCGATCATCTTCGGCGGTTTTAGCTCCGACGCCATCAGTGGCCGGGTGAACGATTCCGACTGCAAGATGCTCATCACCTGTAATGTCTCTCGTCGTGCCAGCAAGCACATCCCTCTCAAGAAGATCTCGGATGAGGCCATGAAAACTTGTCCGACGATTGAAACGTGTCTGGTCGTGAAGGTAACCGATGATGAGTGCAATATGGAAGCCGGACGCGACGTCTGGTACCACGAGGAAATGGCGAAGGCTTCTGAGGAGTGCGAGGCCGAGAAGATGAACGCTGAGGACCCGCTGTTCATCCTCTACACGTCCGGCTCGACCGGCAAGCCCAAGGGTGTCGTTCACACCACGGGTGGATACCTGATGCATGTCGCCCTGACACATAAAACGGTCTTCAATATTCACGACGATGATATTTATTGGTGCACCGCCGATATCGGCTGGGTCACTGGGCACAGCTACATCGTATACGGCCCTCTGGCCAATGGCGCCACGTCCATGATGTTCGAGGGCGTTCCGACCTATCCGGATGCCGGGCGTTTCTGGCAGATTTGCGACAAGTTCGGCGTGACCGTCTTCTATACAGCGCCGACCGCTATCCGCGCCTTGATGCGTCAGGGCGACGAGTGGGTCACGAAGTATAAACTCGACAGCCTCCGTATCCTCGGGACGGTCGGCGAGCCGATCAATCCCGAGGCCTGGATGTGGTATTACGAGAAAGTCGGCCACAACAGGTGTCCGATAGTCGATACCTGGTGGCAGACGGAGACGGGCGGATTCATGATTAGCCCGCTGCCGGGCGCCCACACGCTCAAGCCGGGAAGCGCCAGCCGGCCGGTCTTCGGTGTCGATCCCGTTGTTCTGCGCGACGACGGAAGCCAGTGCGACCGGAACGAAGGCGGCAAACTCTGCATCCGCAAGCCGTGGCCCGGAATGATGCGGACCATGTGGGGCGATCACGAGAGGTTCATCGACACCTATTTCACGATGTACAACGACATTTACTTTGCCGGCGACGGCTGCCGCGTGGATGACGACGGCGATTACTGGCTCATGGGCCGAATCGACGACGTCGTGAACGTGTCCGGCCACCGTATCGGTACGGCGGAAGTCGAAAGCGCCCTGGTCAGCCACGACAAGGTGGCCGAGGCGGCCGTCACGCCCATTCCGCACGAGATCAAAGGTCAGGGGCTGTATGCTTTCGTCACGCTCGTGGGAGGCATCGAGGAGAGCGACGAGCTCAAGAAAGAGCTGATTATGCACGTGCGAAAGGAGATCGGGCCGATCGCGGCCCCGGAGGCGATTCAGTTCGCACCCGCATTGCCGAAGACCCGGTCCGGCACGATCATGCGGCGCATCCTCCGCAAGATCGCCGAGAAGAGCACAGACAACCTCGGAGATATTACCACTTTGGCTGATCCGCACGTGGTCGAGGCGCTCATCAAGGGGCGCGGCTGATACATCGATTGATTCCTGTGGGAGACGTTCCGGGCGGGTCTTCGGACACCGCCCGGCACGTATCGAGTGAAAGGACGAACATGGAAAAGGGAAATGGCAGTACGGTTGTCGTAATCAAGGACACCACGGCGAATCCCGCGCCGCTCGGCCTGATGGGATTCGGTATGACCACGGTTTTGTTGAACCTGCACAACGCCGGTTTGTTCAACCTCGGCACGATGATTCTGGCGATGGGCCTTGCCTACGGCGGCCTGGCGCAGATTCTTGCGGGTATTTTCGAATGGAAGAAGAACAACACCTTTGGCGCCACGGCGTTTACTTCGTATGGAGCGTTTTGGTTCTCGCTGGTGTTTCTGCTGATTATGCCCAAGATGGGGCTGGGCGACGCTCCCGAAGAAAAAGCGATGGTAGCGTACCTGCTGGCGTGGGGAGTATTTACGGGTGTAATGTTTATCGGCACGCTGAAACTCAACGGATATTTGCAGTTCATTTTTGGTTCCCTGACGGTACTGTTCTTCTTACTGGCGCTGGGCGACGCCACGGGCAGCGCCGCCATAAAAAAGTTTGCCGGCTACGAAGGCATCATCTGTGGCGGCTCTGCGGTTTATACCGCCCTGTATCAGGTCCTAAAGGAGCTTTACAGCCGAAAGCCTTGACAAATAAGAAATTCCATAGAGTCAATTCTCTTATTGCGAACCAAACGGCCCGGAAAAACCGGGCCGTTTTCATTTATCAGAGACTCAGCGACAGAAGCCGCGCCAGTCTGCAATAGCTGGCGTCGTCTGTATACTCGCCGCCCGGCTCGGAGGCCTGGACAATTGCCCCTTGGCCTTCGTGATTTGCGGCGTTCTCTGTTTAGTCGCTGCGGCCATCACCGCATGCGCCAAACCTCCCGAGTCCGCCTAAGAAACCGTCGTATATCTAGAGCCACATGAAAGGCGCCCAACAACACCATGTGCTTTTTTTGCATCCATCAACGATCAGAGTCTGAAAAGTATCGGACACGAATTCCACCTGACTTCTCTGTTTGTCGTTGCCTTTTCTACTCCTAATTTTTGATGTCTTTATAGTCTTTCCACACTGGATGGGGCCGGGTTATTTCTTTGTAAAGCTCGGGCCTTCTTTGCTGGAAGTTCCTGCTGTTCTTCCGGGCGATACGCAGTCTTTTCAAATTAAATTCAGCGGTAATATAATGCTCTCCCGCTTGCCGGCAAATGGCATCAATTCTATTCGGGTATTCTGCGAGCATCGTCCCCGAACCGTAGCTCTGGTTCGTACATATCATTGAGACAAGGTTTTGTTCCGTACAGGTTTTCACATAATAATCCTGGATACTTCCTCCCCGGCCGTTTATCAAAAAGATGATTTCAGCTCCTTTGAGATAAAGAACACGGTAAGTTTCGGTAAAATAAAAGTCGTAGCAAATCAGGATACCGATCCGGCCAAAATCCAGATCAAAGACGGGAAGGTCATTACCTTTTTTCATGATCCATTCCGGATCGTTTTCGACATACCACTGTTGATCTTTTCCCGACGGGGGCTTTGAG
>JARRQQ010000581.1:3512-8148 GCA_037381725.1 Sedimentisphaerales bacterium | reverse complement strand
TAGCCGCTCAAATCAATATCCGCCATCAGCTTGAAGTGTTTGTCCATGTTCTGGGAATCGGCGCCGATGGCGTTCAACTGTTCGGCCGTGTAAATGAGATACGGGTCATCAGGCGTGCCCGTGCCGCCTCCAAATTGTGCCCTGGATACTCGACCGAATAAACCTATAGCGAGCAATACCATTATCAGCATTGCCGATTTGCGTCTTAGCATTCGATGCCTCGCTAAGCCGTGAATCATGTTCAAAGCGGCCATATCTTGTCCTCCTACTTTGCCGAATAGCCTAACCGGCCCCAGGTGACCCTTTGCAGCCTTTGCAGGTCATATGAACCATTCTCTGTCTTTGGTTCGTAGCCCATCCAGCCCGGTACTCCCGGACCTTCCAGCATTTCGCAAGGCAAACCGTCACAGGACACCTGAATTCGAGGTAGGTTTAATGTCTCGCGCCCCTTCCATTTCCAGTACTCGGCATGTCCGTCTGCCATCGAAAGTGTCATACCATCACGATGATGTTTGGGTGGGAGGTTATATTTCCACAAGGGATAAAGGTAATGGACGTAGAACTGACTGTCGATTTGACCGGTATCGATGAAGACTGCACGCTGCCCCGCTCCCGGACTGATAATATCGGTGATTTTTCTTAAAAGTAATACAGTAGAGCCGACGCGCTTTCCCACCCGCTCCCATTCGCGACCTCCTGTATATGGCACATAAGTCCCCTCCACATTGTTACTTGCATTTGCGGAGATGACTATTGTATATGTCAAACAATGATCCTTCCGACCTCGGGGACAGCGGTAGATATCCACGTCTTTAATCCATGGCCACAGGGCACCCTTATCAGGGTGCTGGAGCAGGACGGCACGATGTCGGCTGTTGCGAGGCAGAAAGGCCGTACCCGCCCAACCCATCACCTCGAGATATCCATTCTCTCCGGGCTGTCCATGTGCAGACTTTCCAAATGCATCGCCATCGACGAGCTTGCCGTCGCACTCGGTGGCATAAGCCGTCCAGGCGAGGGTCAATTGCTTGAGATTGCTCAGACAAACCGCCCGTTGTCCCAGCTCTCGCGCGCTGCGCATCACCGGGATGAGCAAAGCAAGAAGCAAAGCAATCACAGCGATTACAACCAACAGCTCGATAAGGGAAAACGCCCTGGGGACATTTCTATCGCAAGGCGTAGCCCAAGAATCTGCGACGCGGCGTCGAAAACCACATTTGCCCGCACGACACATAACCGCCCCTCATCCAAATCAGGACAAAGATACCTCTATTATTGATCCATAACACGTCTCCTGCTCACCTACCACTATTATAGTCAAATACGAGCGACGAACTTGACGCATTTTTTTGGATTTTCTCGGGAATCCACAAGAATACGTAGTTCTACGTATATCTGGTGCTGCGTCGTATGGGTTCCTCGGGCTGCAAGGGCCGTTTTTGCTTGCAATTTGCCCCGCCGGGCGCGATATTAGCTCGCAATAGTTATCTTCCGCCTTGGATGCGGTCACACGGGAAGGCAGGTGCTATGAAGAACAGAGCGGCTACGTTACAGAAGAGCATCATCATAGCGGCAGTTATGATATTCACGTGCGCACTTCGATCCTTCTCGGAAGAACCCAGCCTGGGAGCCTTTCAACACGATGGCGACGTGGGCAACGTGGCGAGGCCGGGGGCGTGTCAGTACAACGCCGAGAGCCAGGAATATATCATCGAAGGATCCGGGGCGAACATGTGGTTCAACCGGGACGAATTTCATTTTGTGGGGAAACAATTGCAGGGAGATTTTATCCTCCGGGCGAGAGTGCGGTTCATCGGCAAGGGTGTCGAGGCGCATCGCAAGATTGGCTGGATGGTTCGCAATACTCTTGAAACGAATTCCGCCCACGTCAACGCCTGCGTTCACGGCGACGGCCTGACGTCCCTTCAGTTTCGTCGAACAAAAGACGGCCAGACGGAAGAGATCAAGTCGAAGGCCACGGCACCGGACGTCATTCAGCTCGAACGACGGGGCAACACCTACATTATGTCCATAGCGAAATTCGGCGAGATCTTTGTGACGGAGCGTCTCTCCGATTTTCAACTCCGGGACGAGGTTTACGTTGGACTATACGTTTGTTCGCACAACCCGGAAGTCACGGAGAAGGCCGTCTTTCGCAACGTGCGCATCATCGTTCCCGCCGCTGAGGATTTTCGGCCCTACCGGGATTACATCGGAAGCCGATTGGAGATCATGGAAATCGAGGACGGTCACCGCAAGGTCGTCTATGGAGTTCCTGACTCGCTCCAGGCGCCTAACTGGACGCCGGACGAAAAATCGCTGATCTACAATCGCAACGGATTGCTCTACAATTTCGATCTCGCTACGAGAGCACCGACAGCGATCGAGACCGGCTTCGCCGACCGCATCAACAACGACCACGTTATCTCATTCGACGGCAAGTATCTCGGCATCTCCGGTCACAGCGCCGATGACAACGGTCAATCCATTATCTGCACGCTGCCCATTGGAGGCGGAACGCCGAAACGAGTCACGCAACTCGGCCCATCCTATCTGCATGGCTGGTCTCCCGATGGGAAGGAGTTGGTCTATACCGCCCAGCGCGACGGCCAGTACGACGTATACAAGATGTCCCCGTCCGGCGGCCGAGAAATCCAACTAACGGATACGAAAGGTCTGGACGACGGCCCGGAATATACGCCGGACGGAAAGTATATCTATTTCAACTCGAACCGAACAGGCACAATGCAGATTTGGCGAATGAAGCCCGATGGCGCGGCCCCGGAACAGATGACCTTTGACGAATACCACGACTGGTTCCCACATGTTTCACCGAATGGGCGATGGATCGTTTTCTTGTCCTTTCCGAAAGAAATTGACTCGGCGGACCATCCGTTCTACAAACACATCTATCTTCGACTCATTCCGACGACCGGGGGCAAGCCCAAAGTCGTCGGCTACGTCTACGGGGGCCAGGGAACGATCAACGTGCCTTGGAAAGACTCACAGTAAGATTCTTCATTTGGATACTCTCTGTTTCGTTGGTCTTTGTTTTGTCGGCAGGTGATCTGCGCGCGGAGACGCAGGAGTATGACGGCTTGGACATGAACATGGGCAACCTGGCCCGCATGTCGGCGGCGCAGACGCGCTCCATCAGCCCGGAGAACTTCACCGGTGAGAAAGGCAAAGGCGGCATGGCCACCGAAGGCACGGGCGCGCGAGCGGCTCGTGAGCTGGGCCAGGGCTGGAAGGTCTCGCCGTCGGTCCGGATCAACCCCGGCCAGACCTTCGTCATGGCCGACGTCCAGGGCGCCGGGGCGATCCAGCACATCTGGATGACGCCGACGGGCAACAACCGGCTCAACATCCTGCGGATGTACTGGGACGGCGAAGAGAATCCTTCCGTGGAATGTCCCGCGGGAGACTTCTTCGCATGCGGGTGCGGAGAGTATGCCCCCGTGACCTCGCTGGCGGTCTGCGTGAACCCCGGCAGCGGATTCAACTGCTATTGGACAATGCCGTTCCACAAGGGCTTCAAGATCACCATGACGAACATGGCCGAGAAAGCGATGGTCTTATACTACCAGATTGACTACACGCTGACAGCCGTGCCGAAGGACATGGCGTATTTTCACGCACAGTTCCGCCGGAGCAATCCGTTGCCCTTCAAGACTGACTACACCATTCTTGAGGGTGTGCGCGGACGGGGCCAGTACGTCGGAACGTATATGACGTGGGGCTCGAACAGCCCGGGCTGGTGGGGCGAAGGCGAGATCAAGTTCTTCATGGACGGCGACACGAAATTCCCGACGATCTGCGGCACCGGGACAGAGGACTATTTTTGCGGCTCGTACGGCTTCGAGAATCCGAAAACGCACGAATACCAGGAATTCAGCACGCCGTACACGGGCATGCCCCAGGTAATCAAATCGGAGCACCCACGTTTTAGCTTGTATCGCTGGCATATCATGGACCCGATCCGATTCGAGAAGGACCTGAAAGTCACGATCCAGGCGCTGGGATGGCAAAGCGAAGGACGATACTTGCCGCTCCAGGACGATATTTCATCGGTGGCATACTGGTATCAAACCGAGCCGCACGCGCCGTTCCCAACCTTGCCCGACAGAAACGGACTGGTCATCAAATAATCCGGAATAGGCGCGATTCACCGTGCCGTGCTTGACTCAACCAGAAGCCGGACGATTCGGTAGTTGAGAAAATCCGGGTCATCCGGCGTCAGGTAGGGATGCCCCCAATTGGCGTTTTCGGCGCAGACCTGGACCAGTCCCAGAGACGGGATCATCACGGTGTTGATGCCCCATCCGACGGTCATCATCATATCGGAGGGTAAGTCGGGCCAGATTCTTTGAAACGAGCGGCCGGCACTGGGATCATCGGGATACAACGTGCCCACGGTTCCCGGTGCATTGAAGTACCAATGAAATCCGTATATTCCCGCCCCGTATTGATAGTGGTTCGAGCCACCGCCAAAAGATCGCACGGAAAGATAATCTTCGGGTAACGGGTCGGCGGGTAGCTTGCCGAAGATATTAGGGCCGCGGCTATAGGGCAGGTTTGCGGGAACTTGGACCTTCATGTATTGGTCGAAGTAGGAACGCGGCAGCAATTGCACGCC
>JARRQQ010000581.1:0-3414 GCA_037381725.1 Sedimentisphaerales bacterium | reverse complement strand
TTCCAGTTGCCCTTGTTCATCCAGAACCAGCTTAACCTGGCCCAATCCCGCACCGAGATCCAGGCTCGCCCGTGAGTCTTCCAGCCTTTCGGCTCGACCTGGTGGTAAGGAGCATCTTGCATGCCCAGCGGCTCGTAAATGTGCTGCCGGGCGGCCTCGCCAATGGGCTGATCGAAGACCTTCTCCAGCGTGCGAATCATCAGCGCAACGGCGAAATCGTTGTGGGCGAACGCCTCGCCCGGCCCTTCCGGCTGCATGTAGCCACTGGTCATGTTGGCCAGATGTCGGAAAGTGATCCCCCGGTCCTTGCCTTCGAGGGGCCAGCCCCATTTGCTGATCTTTTCATCGACGCCGGAGATTCTGCCCTCGCGGATTGCGAAGAACAATAGCGTGCTGAAGATCGGTTTGGCCGAGGAATACCAGTCGTGCCTCTTGTCGATAGATCCCCACGTTTTGACGAGATAGCCGTCTTTGACGATACAACCGCTGCTTCCAAGCATTTCAGCGATTCGATCCAGCGTGTTCGGGTCCAGGCCCATCTCGGCCGGGTCGCGCATTTCCCACTTCTCGCCCGGGAATGTCATCGCCCCGACGCTTCGAGTGGAACACAGACTCATTACCATCGTCAGCAATAGAAACGTGATACGTCGGGATGCTAAGCGTTTCATGGGTAGCTTCCTACCTGCGTCTTCTATTGTCTCTTAGTAGAGGCGGGCCTTGCGGGGCTTCGCCGGCGGAGAGGTAGGTCGTTGTAACATCGGATTTGCCCCGTATCGACAATCGGATAAGGCAAATCACGGGAACTCAGAGCCAGCGAACACGACGCAATAATGGACAACAGCATCAATCTTCCTCCATTGGTATCCATTCTGCCCGCGGGTTTTCTAAAATATTTTCCGTCGAAAGCGGCGTTTGGCGCTCCAGCCGAAGAGCGCGCCGGCCATTATATAAATGAAAGCATTACGTGTCAGCTTTCTGGTCGCCGGCCAGAATCCGTCATCATGCCTTTGGGCCGGCCACTCGTACTGGAGCTTTGATAATCCATCGCGCGCATTGGAGCGTCCGCCGGCCCCGGCCATGATCACGCTAACCTGGACAGCCGGATGGGTGCAGATGTACCGTTCCGCAATGTCCTCGCCTTTGTTGCTTATCGCCGCCAGGCCCATCACGGATGGGATGATGATCCACAGTGTCAAGGCCAAGGCAAACGTGGCGACGACGGCCGAGGTGGTCCGCCTGCAGCGTGCGCTGAAGTAAACGCCCACGCCAGTCAGAAAGAGGACCAGCCCCGGAACGAACAGCAGCAGATGAACGATGGCAATCGGGTGGATATACCCGACGATGACGAAAAGCACCACGTGCCCCGCCAGGAGCAGCCAGATCGGAAGACACCGGCGCACGACCCCAAACGCCTTTCCCATGAGAATATGCCAGTCGTCCATCGAGGTCGCCAGAAGGATGGGCCAGGCGCGGGTCTCCTTCTCCGTCGTGATGCTCGTCGCTGAGAGTATCATTTGGAAGAGCGAGCCGACCACGACAAACATCATCACGTACGAGATGTGAGTGAAATCCTCGTCCAGACACTTTTGCTTTGCGCAGACACCGTAAGTAATTATCAGAGCCGCAATCGTAACCGCCAGTCCGATGATACTGTACGTGCCCTCAGCGCCCTGGATCATCGGCGCTCGAAGTTCCTTCCACAAGACGGGTGATTTGTCCACGCGTCGGATGAGGCCCGGGTTTTCGTCTGCTTCAGCACCCTGGCGTGAGGATCGCTTTTGCCTTCGCTCGGACGTGCGTTTTGGCGAAAGCTCTAACTGCCCCGTCGCCTGGCGCAGCGCCACCTTGCGCACAACTTTCACGCACAGAACGATCAGCAGCGCCGAGGCGCCCAGCATGAGCAGGCAATGGATGGGCCAGTAAAAGAAGGTTCTTCCCGCCCGCGCGACGGGTAATGCGCCCCACGTCACGGACCCCGGCGATATCATCATTCCCGTGTTGACCGTAAGAGCACCAAAAGGGTTGAGGTGGAGAAAGCTCACCAGGAGCGGAACGAGCCCTCGCGGAGCTCCAGACGCGGAGGTATGAAACCACCGCGAGCTAAGAAGCGCCGTGATGATCGTCGGCACGAAGAAGAACAGAACGCCGAGCGTCACTGCGGTCTTGACAATCACGACGTAGGCTCGCCGGTTGTGGATCGAGAAGTACAGACTGAGCGTGCCGGCGAAGATCACGGCGGTCAGTGTGATGCACAAGCTGGACAGCACGTAGCGCCAGGGCACGCCGCCGAAGACGCGGACGATAGCCAGCAGAGGCAGGCTGATGCCCAGCAGAAGGATAAGCTGCAGGAGTTTGCTCAGGAGCTTGCCCATGACGATCTGGAAACCGGTGATCGGCGTGGTCATCAGCGGGCCCAGCGTGCGGTGGTAGATTTCGTCGCTGATGGATGTGCTCAACATGATGATCGCGATCAACTGAGTGGCGAAGAACTGGAATGCGACGATGGTGGAAATGATGGTCTTGCCGGCCAGCGCTAAGCGAGACTTTTGATATACGGCGGACCCCTGAAACTGTACGACGCTCATCCAGACACTCGCGATGAAAAAGGCCAGGAGGATGATATACAGAAATCGGAGAACGTAGTTTCTTCTCCGCCGGCTGGAGACACGAAGCTCTTTACCAAAGATCGGCCCCGTCAGCCGGGACAAGTTTGGCAATTCCCGGACGCGATTAATCGAACTGTACATCCAACTCGCAGTCGTCATTTCTTGTAGCCCGTCTAAAATATGCGGCGGCGAAATCGGCACTTGGCGCGCCAGGCAAAAAGAAGACCTAATAGCGTATAACCTGCCGCGCACTCAAGTATCCAGACCGTTGACCTCCAAACACTCATCACATTCCCGTGACTGAAATAGAACCAACGGTATCCATCCACATCCAGCCGTCCGACGGTAGCTTCCAGAATCGTGACGACGTGGACGAACGGGTTCGTGTTCATCCAAATCTCTGCCAGAGGCCGGCCCTCTTTGAAAAAGGCGCTTGTCATGCCGATCAGCATGGGGAGAATCGCCCAGAGCGTGATTGCCATCGCGAAATTCATCGTCACCGCCGGGGTGGTGCGTTTGAAACAGGAGCTAAAGTAAAGGCCGCTGCCGGACAGGAAGACCAGCGACCACGCGCCGAGAAGTCCGATCTGGAGGACAGCCACGGGATGGATAAAGCCCGCGATGCTGAAGATAGTAACGTGCGCAAACAGCCATATCCAGGCCGGGAGACATCGCCGCGCGACGCCGGCCCACTTGCCGAACAGGATCGCCCGGTCGTCGAGCGTGGTGGCCAGGAGCAAGGGCCAGGACTGGGCCTCCTTCTCAGAGGTGATGCACGTACCAGAGAGGACAACGGTGGACAGCAACC
>JARRQQ010000580.1:0-6357 GCA_037381725.1 Sedimentisphaerales bacterium | reverse complement strand
GAAAGACTCACCAGAAGAACGTTCCTTAAGACCACGACGGCGGCGGTGGCGTTGCCCTACGCGATCTCGGCGTCGGCGATTGGGGCGGGCGGCCGGGTAGCTCCGAGCGAACGCATTGTCATGGGTGCCATCGGTGTCGGGGGCCAGGGGACGCGGCACGTCGGCGGTGGAATCTGGGTCCAGGGCGGCGGCTACTTGAGCAAGCCCCAGGTGCAGGTCGTGGCCGTCTGCGACGTGAACGCGCGACACCGTGACAATGCCCGCGATATCGTCAATAAGCACTACGGCAACAACGACTGCGCCACCTACAACGACTTTCGGGACTTTGTCGCGCGGGACGATATCGACGCGGTTCTGGTTGCGACGCCGGACCATTGGCACGTCCCGGTCTCGCTCGCAGTCGTCAGAAGCGGCAAGGACGTCTATTGCGAAAAGCCCCTGTCACTGACCATCGCCCAGGCCAGAGCAATGGCGAACACGGTCAAACGGTACGGCCGGATTTTCCAAACGGGTACGCAACAGCGTTCGTGGCGGGAATTTCGCTTCACCTGCGAGCTGGTTCGCAACGGCTACATCGGCGACGTGAAATCCATCACGGTCAACGTGGGCGGCACGTCCGACTGGTGGTGTGACGCGCCGGGCGAGCCGGTGCCGGACTGGCTCGACTGGAACATGTGGCTCGGCCCCGCGCCGTGGCGGACGTACACCTCGAAGATCGCGCCGGGCGGGTGGATGGCTTACCGCGACTACTCCGGCGGCGAGATGACCAACTGGGGAGCGCACATGTTCGACGTGGCCCAGTGGGCGATGGACATGGACGAAAGCGGACCCGTCGAGATCATTCCCCCCGACGGCAAGGAATTCAAGGTACTCACATACAAGTATGCCAATGGCACAATCATGACGCGGGACGCGATCAGCCGAAACACGCCGGGCGTGCGGTTCACCGGAACCAAGGGCTGGATCGAAGTCAGCCGGGAGCACCTAATCGCATCGCCGGAAACGCTGCTCAGGCAAAACATCGGCCCGAACGAAATTCACCTGTACGAGAGCACGAATCATCCCGACAACTTTTTGCGGTGCGTCAAGACGCGTGAACGCCCGGCCAGTGACGCCGAGGTCGGCTGCCGCTCGATCACGGTCTGTCACTTAGGCAACATCGCCTACTGGCTCGGCCGGCCGCTCCACTGGGACCCGAAGAACGAACGGTTCGTCAACGATGCGCAGGCCGACAGGATGCTAAGCCGGGCCATGCGATCGCCCTGGCGCCTGTAGATTCGCACGACGCGGATGGACGCCGCGCAATGATGCTGTTCCTTGCGCGGGAGAATATCGACCGGGCGTCACAGTATATTATTGCGTCTTCACTATCAGATGGGAGAGAGCCTGATGGGGGAAACACGCGAGGGCGCTCTGACGTTCAACCTTAACCACAAGTTGAATCCGCCTTTTGGGCAAATGGCTCCGTTTCTTCTGTGCTTTGCCCTGGTCTTTACTCCAAACGCCCTCGGAGCAAACCGCCAATCCGGCATGGATGTAAAAATGAGGGCGAAATACAGAGCAGCAGCACCGTTGAATCACACCGCCAAAATAACAAGAACGGGCAGTGTTCTAAGGCTTGACTACGAACTTGTCGGCACGGATGGAAAGAAATATGACCTCTGGAAAATCCACGATCAAAGCAAACCCACTTTCTCAGTCTATCAAAATAATGTCAAAATAGGCGGCGGCGCATTCGAGTTCGGCTGAGGCGGATATTGGTGTGCGTACTCGTGGCGAGTACCCTATCATGTATTCGGAGAATTACACATCGTCGTCTCAGCCAATATCGGAGAATTCGGCCCCACAGACGGCGAGCCCGTCACCTATCATTTCAATCCTCTCTATCACGTCCAGGGCATTATCCCCTGGCTGCTATTGCCGTTGGCCTTTGTCACCCTCAAAGAGAATCGAACCGCCCAAGCCGCATGGATCCTCGCACCCATCGCATTATTAGGGGTGATCTATTTGGCAGTAGTGAAGATATTACGGATGGACTCCGGGGGCACCGTCCAGCTAAATCTAATGTTTACGATTATAGTCCTTGGTTTTTCAATGATCTGGCTGCTTGCTGAGCGTATCGGAAATCGAAACCGCTTTGTCACCTTCCTGCTCGCAACCCTGATCTATTTTGGCTTCCTCGGAGTAAGTCTGCTCAGTGTCGGATTCAGCAGAAGCATAATTGCAATCGTGTCTCTCGCAGCAATTTCGATTCCGGCTATACTATTTGCCTTCGTTATCGCAACACTGACCTCCCCAAAACCATTCAACACAGCTCGATTTATAATAACTATCGGAGCCGTTTTCTTTATCGTACTGCTAATCTCTCTTTCCACGATTACGTTCGTAATCTACCGGACTCCGGAAATTCCCCTTAATAGCCAGATTGGCGAAGTAGTTATGATCTCATTCTTTAGCAGCTTGATATACTATGTTGGCCTCCTGCCGTTTTTGATCCTACTGTTGTCAAATCCCTTCTGGCGAAAACGCTTCGAAGCCGTTTTGGGAATCCAAATACAGACGCCTGTTGAGCCACAATCTCCAATGGAAATGCCTTGACATTTCACATGACCAGAATATAAAGGCACTTCCACATTAGGGAGAATAGGCTTGTACATACCCATATCAGAAGGCACACAAATGACAAGGAGCGGATAATGAAACGCAGTGTTGTGATATACGGTTTGCTGGTGGCGACGGCGGGTCTGTTGTGTACGAATCCGCGGGCGATGGCGGTGGAGGCGACGTGGGAGTCGCTCAAACATGAACCTGCCGAGTGGCTGCTGGATGCCAAGTTCGGGATCTATACGCACTGGGGCGTGTACAGTGTGCCGGCTTTTCAAACGGAATGGTACGCCAAGCGAATGTACGAGGAAGGCTCCGCCGTCAACAAGCATCACCGGGAGCCAGGTACGCGGGCATGGCGGTGGTCCATCACGACGGCTTTCTGCTCTGGGACAGCGACGTGAACCGCTGGAACGTCAAGAACATGGGGCCCAAGCGAGATTGCTACGGCGAATACGTCGAGGCCCTGCGCGCCGAAGGGCTGAAAACCATCGCGACCTTCCATCACATGCGCACGTTCAACTGGTACTTGCCGGGCGTCGGCGGGATGGGCGGGGCGATCCCGCCGGGGCAAGCCGAGAAGATCAAAGCCAAGGGCTGGGACCTGACGGACCCGAATTACGGCGACCTGTACTGGAACGAGCTGGCCGGATGCAAGTACGAGGACTTCCTGGCCGAGTGGCAGGCGGAGGTCCGCGAGGTGGTCGATAAGTACCGGCCGGACGTACTCTGGTTCGACGGAGGCAGCTTCCGCCAGGGCGACTCGCAGCGGATCGTGCTGAGTCTGTTAGGGTACTATCAAAGCCGCGCCGCCGGGTGGGGCAAGAGCGTGGAAGTGCTCAACAAGCTGCCCGTGACGGGTCAGTTCAACTTCCCTCGCGAATACGGCGTCCTGACCTTCGAAGAGGGCCGCGACCGGCTGGCGTGCGTCGAACGGCCCTGGATCGATGATATGAGGATCGGCGATAAGGCCTGGTGCTACGTCGAGGGCCAGAAGTACAAGAGCGCTAACGAGATTATCGACGGGCTGGTTGACCGAGTCGCTCGGGGCGGCGGGCTGTTACTCAATTTCTCGCCGCGGGCCGACGGCACGGTCCCCGAAAAACAAAAAGAATCGATGCTGGCGGTCGGGCGGTGGCTCAAGACAAACGGCGAGGCGATTTTCGCGACGAGGCCGTGGAAGATCGTCGGCGAAGGCGATGAAACGAAACTGCACGCCAGGCAGTGGAAATTTAGCGCCTGTGACGCATCGGATATACGGTTCACGCGGAGCAAGGACGGGCGTTATCTCTATGCGATCATTCTAGGCTATCCGAAGAGCGGACGCGTCAGGATTCGCACGTTGAGCGACCAAACCGTCATCACCGACGGGGGCATCCGCCGGATTTCACTTCTCGGACACGGCGCCCCGCTGAAATGGAAACGCGATGCGGTTTCGCTGGACGTCGAGCTGCCCCCAAGCACCGACCACGAGCAGCCGGCCTATGCGCTGAAGATCGAGCCTGTCGGGGCGCTCCATCTGGAATAGACGCCGTCGCGGCGACGCCGAGACGTTTCCCTCCGCGGTCCAGAAAAAAGGCCAACGCAGAGAAAAGGGGGAGAAAAGGGGACATTCTACTTTTTCAAGCCCGCGGGCGGCCTGCCTCTCGGATTCAGACTGCTCTGCAATCCAAGTCTTACGGCGGTCTTTCTGACCCAGAGATCATCGCCCAAAGGCGAACTGCGGTTGAGACAAGTATGGACCGCGTCGAGCTGCTTTTGCGGCTGGCGCTCGTTCACCAGGCTCAGCCAATTGTCCGGCCGCTCCACGGGGCTGTCCGACAAAAGAGGATACCTGCAGCCATTCACCAAAGCGTGCAAGCTCGACCACTGCCACTGCTCGGCCCGTTGCACAAGGCACGCTCGGAGCGGATTGCTTTCGACGTATCGCAGCACGGTCAGGCAGTGAGCGTCCCGTTGGATCGGGAAAGCCTTGAAACGTCCCTGCCAGACGTGCCCGCTACTGTTATAATGACGATGATAGCGGCGGACGTGACAGGTCATCAGCCATTGCATCCAGCGGCTCAGATCGCCGTCTTCGTGCGGCCAGAGCACGAAATGGAAGTGATTGGGCATCAGGCACCAGCAAACCACGCGGAGCGGCAAACGTTCGCACGCCTGATACATCATTTCGGTTAAGCGAAGATAATCGCCCTGTTTGTGAAAGACCGCCGCCCCGCCGTTGCCGCGGTTGATCACGTGGTAGCACATATTACCCACACTTGCTCTGGCCGTTCTCGCCATGAACTTGAGTATCGTCGAGGTTCAGGGCGGCGTCAAGCAAAAAGTAGAATGTCCCCTTTTTTTCCGCGATGCGGTTTCGCTGGACGTTGAGCTGCCCCCAAGCACCGACCACGGGCAGCCGGCCTATGCGCTGAAGATCGAGCCTATCGGGACGCTCTATCTGAAATAGACGCCGTCGCGGCGACGCCGAGACGTTTCCCTCCGCGGTCCAGAAAGAAGGGCGGCGGAACTGGCTCCACCGCCCATAGCCTGAGTGATCGGCGTGCGACAACGCCGTAATGATCGGACTGTTAGTCGTACGTGTCCTTGTAATTGATCCTACAAGCTCCCAAGAGATACCTGCAAGGATCCCAGTCGATCATACATCCAAGACGACGGTCCACATCCTCCGTCAAGACCAGAGCGACCTGTGCGTTGCACAAATCGCCCGTGTTGATGCGGCCATAGATATGGATTTGACCATACCTATTTGTCCTACCAGAACCTAAACAGACCAAATTGTCAATAGACGTGCCGCAAACCAACGTATAGCACTTGCACCTCTCAAGACCGATTCCACCGAAATCGAACCAGAACCTACCGCCTGAAGGATAATACTGCATTCCGCCTTGGGCTTTGCATTTGAATGTCTGGTAACACAGCGGTGAGAACCTTACATCGACCGGGCAACCAACCCATGCATACACCTGCTCCGTCAATGCGATCTGAAGAACGAGTGCGGCTGCCATCACGAGCACAATATTGCGCTTTGTCATCGTAAGACTCCTTTCTTCTGTTGGAATGGACCTTCTTTGTTCCGCGCCCCCAACTCAGACGACACAAACTTGAGCCAGATCTTGCCCTCGCTGCCAACGAGGCACGACCACCTGCAAAACCTCCTTTCTAGCATTGACAACTTCCCTTAGAGTCTGACTCGCCTCGGTTGCCCGCGACGCGCGTCACGGACTATCCAAAGCGCCATCGTTAGGACACATGCGGCAAGGCGATCAATTGTGGACTCTACGTATTTTGGGCCATCCTTCGAGTTCGCAGAACGGGTCGCCAAAGAGCGATAGTTTTATCGGACAGATTCGAGAAAAAGAGTAGAATTACTCATATGAAGAACTGGCTTGGTTGTGACCGTTACGAAGCCGAGACTCTCGCGGCGCGTTCTGTTGCACCCAAGATGATCGTAAGAACCGCTGGGCAACAAGAAATTGATTTGAAGGTAGTGCTGACCAAAGGAAAGCTGCTACAAGAAGCTGAATGCTCTACGCCAGTGCGTGGCGCAGCTTGAGCAAGAAGAACGTAGGAAGAGTCGCAGCAGCGGTGAAAGCGACATGGGAGTTGCTGGTGCGTGGGCCCGCTGAATGGGTGCTGGATGCGAAGTTCAGGATTGACACGGACGAATGTACACAGCGTGCCGGCATTTCAAACACAGTGAAGTAGTCGGCCTACGCGCTGAAGATCGAGCCTGTTGGGACACTCCAC
>JARRQQ010000579.1:0-3418 GCA_037381725.1 Sedimentisphaerales bacterium | reverse complement strand
CCGCTTCCCTCACGTCGAGTCCCGGCAACTCCTGGCAGAATCCGGCCTCCAATCCTGGCGTGCGAAACGTCCTGGGACACGACGAAATCAAGCCGCAAATCCGAGCGGCCTACGAAAACTTATAGGTCAGACACTGCGGGACGTGACACACCAGACTGTAACCTCAAGATGGATTCAGACGTACTCGTTGTCACAATCGGAATCTCCCAGCAGCCGAGTCTACACGCGTCTTTGTCCATGATAGTCCAGATAATGTCACCTGTGTACGGATTTGACCCAGAATCAGAGACTTGACGTGCTCGGCGTGTCCCGGAAGAATCGCGGCTGCAAGATCAATACACAGAAGACTCCGCCGTCTCGTTGTCACTACCTTTCTCATCCCACGCCTCGTCACTCGTTGTTCATCGAGTTCCGAAGTTCGAGCGATGATCTACTCGGTGCCAGCTCGAGGATCTCCTGGCTGTATGTGCGCAGAGTGAGTTCGACACCGTCGGATTGCAGTTGCCGGCCTGTGAAATCTCCCAGACGATGCTCGGAAAACAACGCCGTCATGGCATACCGATGGTCCGGCCGGACCCAGGGGATATTGATGGCCCGCCGCTCGGCGCCCGCGCTGCCGCGCACCACGACCACGGCGCCGTAACCTTCATCGTTCAGCTTGCCCCACCAATGCCAATCGTCGTCATTGGGGGCGGGCACGCCGCTGAATTGAAAGTGACGGTAGATGTGCCACGACCGGTTCAGGCGATTGACCAGTGCGAAGCGTTTTTTGTAGTGGGCCAGATGTTCCTCCGACAGCGTGCTCAAGTCGCCCGAAAAGACCAGTGGCGCGCCTAGCAGCCAACTGACGATCTGTCGATCCTGGACCTGGGGCGTTAAGCTGCCCTGGTGATCTTCGGTGGCGGCGCCATAGAATTCCAGACAATACAACGGTAAGCCGCGATGCGAGTAGAAAACCTGTCGCGCCTGATAGCAAGCGGCAAGTAGCTCGGCGCGAAGCTTCTGCGGATCGACGGCGGGTGGGGCTTGCCCCGGCCGGGCACGAGGGGCGAGGCCGCGACAAGCGTTGGGGGAGACATGGTAGCGGGCCGCGTGCTTGACGGCGGCCAAGTCACATGGAGCGCCGGGCGTGTCCCAGTAGATCTCATGCGTCAATTGGTTCATCACTTCCGGCGCGAGAACCCGAAGCTTGTCCTGGGCCTCCAGCAGCCCACGCAATCCGCGCAGTAGTGACTCCTTGCGTGTGCGATTCGGATGCGCGGCCGCCAAATCACCGAAGATGACGTTGCTGAAATCCTGCTTGAAGTAGACCACGCTGTAGCGCTCGTACAGCCGGCCCAGGTCCCGAGTGTAGAACTTGCGCCAGGGCGTAGTGAGACTCATCGCGAAACCGCCAAGCCGCGTGATAAGCGGCAGCGAACGGGCGTCAGGCCATGCCTTCAAATCGGGCGAGTCGGCGTCTCGGAAGCAGGACAGCCACAACCCCAGCTTCAGACCGCGCGAGCGAACGTAGGCGGCGGTCGCTGCAAAATCAGGAAACTTGGCCGGGTCCGGCTCTGTGCCGAGGCGGTCGCGCTGCCAGCCGTCGTCCATGAGAAATTGTACGAAGCCTGCGCGAGCCGCCAAGTCGGCCTGCTGGCGGATCATGGCGTCACTGAGATTGGGACCGAAAGTGGCCCACGTGAGCCACTGGGGCGCATCGCAGGCGAGACTTTCTCCCGCAATGCCGATGCGCTGCGATAGAAAACGCTGAAAAGGTCCCTCCACGGTCCGGTCCAGGGGCGTCGAGCGCGCGGAGATGGTTTGTTCGACCGGCCCGCCGAAAGCGTAAAGCAACACAGGCTCCGAGATAAACCGTTCGCCGGGCGCCAGGACCCACTCGAACATAGAAGGCTGATAGCCCATCGACCCGTCGTCGCCCATGAACCGAAGGCCCGATGGAACCTCGCTGGCCGCGATGACACCGAAAGTGTCGTCGCCGGACGAGAAGCCGATGATGCTGGGCTGGCAGCCGTAGCCCGCCGGGGTCAGAGGCGTGCGGCCGGAGACGCTTGGAGCAAAGGCGAGGTCATCAATCGTCAATCGTTCGATCTTTCGCCAAATGCTGCTCCGATTGGTCACTTCCACCCATTTGCGCACGACCGGTTCGCCTCGGTAGACCTCGTAGATGACTGTGACCACCAGTCCGTCCAGGTCACCGTCTCTTCGGGCTGGTGCACGAATAGTCAAACGTGACACGTTAAGACCCGGCGAGGAGACCTCGGGTCTGCCGAGGGTGAAGCCGTCCGCCCATTGGCGGGCCTCGACGCGAACCGGCTGCACCCAACGGGTCGTCTGGCCGAGGCTCGCGTCATCGTAGGCGCCGGGATCAACGTGCCGGCCCGGCCGGAAGGTGCTGGTACTGTTGATGGGTTCGGCCTGGCCCGACCCAATGCCCTTCGGCCGGGCGTTAGGCTCGCCGCGGGTGACGGTAAAGCTCAATTCGACCGCCGGTCCGACCAGCAACCCCCGGCCGTCCACGCGCAAATGAATCGTACTCAGATTTCCACTTGCCAGATTGAGCACCCGTTCCAGTGCTCCCCCCGAAATCCGCACTTGATGCTCGGATACCTCGAATGGTTGTGCGACCAAGATACCGTGTGAGCACGCGATGTACCAACACGCGGCCACAGCCGCAAGTCGAGCGTTTCCTTTGTATGCACGAGCCCGACTGTTCCTCATCTGAAACTCTCTTTCTCAACCGTATTATCAGTCACTCTTGTCTTTGGCTGCTGCTTGATCTTGTCGATGCAGGCGCACCACTACACTTTTCGCTGTCGGCGGCGTTCTCAATACCATGATTCCATCCTTTGACGTCACCGTCTCTTGCTCAACGAGACGGGCCTCAACGGTGTCCATCCACTGTGCACGCCATGTCCCATCCGGCACGTCCCGTAGGGTCAGTCGCCCGGCGGGCTGCTCATCAGGCTTCATACCCATCCGGCAATACATCCAGTTGAACTCCGGGTGCTTCATCCAAAGCAGTATGTAATCGTCAGTTTGCATCCCGCGCACTTCCAGGTTCGGCCCGTTGCGGCGAACGTAATTCGTCAGCTCAAAGGTGGTCGTTATAGTGCCGCCGCCGATATTCGCCACGCGGATCGTGTGAGCGCCCGCGCGAATATCGACCGGATACTTCTTGTAGTACGCCCGAGGGTTGTACTGTTCCCGAGGACCGTAAGGTACAAGTTCCTCTTCCAGTACGAGCTTGCCATCGGTGGATACCGTCAGCCGCGGCGCGGGCTTTGCACTTCCGCCCAGCTCTGGTACATAGACGATGAATTGTCCGTCCACTGGATAGCGGACGTGGAACGATTTGGCCGGCGCCTGCCAGTTCCGCCGCTCTCCAAGCCTCGCGTGGAGCAGGTCTTGGCGGTCC
>JARRQQ010000578.1:0-4980 GCA_037381725.1 Sedimentisphaerales bacterium | reverse complement strand
CGACCTCGCACGAGTTTCAGGAAAAGACGGTCAGGCCGGCCGCCGGCTCAGCCAACTGGACGGCCGATACAGACGCTTGCAGGAACAGCTCGATACTACATTTGTCACAAAGCAGCCTTCGACTCAAATCACGTTGCACGGAGAATATGCGCATCAGGACAGATTGATATGTGTCGAGCCGGGCTTTTTGAACCTGGGCAACGAGAGAAGACTCCATTTTCCGGAACTGCTGATTGCACCGACAAATCGGATTGGCATTATCGGCCAAAATGGCGCCGGCAAAAGTACGCTGATCCGACACTTAGTCAAACACATAGCCATGCCGGAGAACAAGCTGGTCTATATTCCCCAGGAGATAGACACGGACCATGCACATCAGATTCTACATCGAGTCCGGCGACTGCCAGGAACGGCACGAGGGAGACTCTTGACCTATGTAGCCTGCCTGGGATCGAACGCTCAACGCTTGCTGGAAACCGAGGAACCCAGCCCGGGCGAGCTCAGAAAATTGAAACTTGCTCTGGGGATGACCGAAGTCCCCCATCTCATTATCATGGACGAACCTACCAATCATCTGGATTTGCCATCGATCAAGGCATTGGAAAAGGCACTGGCTGCCTGCAATTGTGCGTTGATTCTGGTGAGCCACAATCTGAGTTTTTTGAGACGCCTGGTCGCAACCATTTGGCAGCTCACACCGGCAGCGGACGACGTTCGCGACCCGATTGAATTCCAAATACAGCCTCTCGCTATTGACGACGCTGATCTCCAAGTTTTATTTTCTGCAAATACCGATAGAAAGGAGCGATCAAGTTGAAGCCGTTAATCAGATCGTCCACGAGCTTCTCACTGAAGAGCGTATCGTCTATCTTCCTGTTGCAGACCAGGTACATATTCTTTCTCTGGTACCACTTCTGGATATTCTCCGGCTTGCTTGGGTCGATGATCCTCTTGTATTTCTCCCCCTCCAAAACAAACATCTGCTGCTTTGCGAAAAAGGAAATCGCTTTCAGGAATTCCTTCGGATTCTCGTCAATCAGTTCTCGGAATTTTGCCATGATGGCCGGGGCGGCGTCATAAAAGCCCATCCCGTATCGGTACACGTTCACAGAAAGCTCGAAGAAATAGCCGGATACAAGTGTCGCCCAATCTCTCTTCCGGTTCTTGAATGTGAACCACACGGTGCTCCGAAAGGGCGACTTGTCTTTGGAGAATCGTGTATCGCGATAGATTCTCGAAATGGTCTTGTTCACCGCCGGGGTGGTCTCGAAGCGAGGATCGATGTCCAGCATCGTGTCTCCCAGGTCCGTGACCAGATCCCGCAAGGGTTGAAGAACGTATTCGTTGTACTCGGCTCGGTGGGCATCGAACCATTTCTTGTTGTTGTTCGCCTCAAGCCCTCGCAGGAATTTCAGCGTTTTTGGCGAGAAGCCCGTGAATTTTCTTTCTTCTTCGTCGTTCATGGCTTGGGCAACCTTTCTTTTCAATCCGCGTTCGACTCATACTCTATGAGGTTGTCGAGAATTCGCGTTAGATCATTCTCGAAACGACCGATCTCCTACAGCTTCGTTTGTTCCTGGGACAGCCTGACGTATTCAGTTTCGAGGTTTCTGTCTTTGCTCGTGCGCTGAATCAGTATCTTGCGTCTGTCCTTCTTGGAGCGTTGTCGCCTGACGTATCCCATTCTTTCGAGTCGGTCGAGCATACTCGTCAGCGTCGATTTCTTGAGTTGCGTTTTCTTGGCAAGCTCGTTGATGGAAATGCCGTCTTGCCGCCAAAGCGCAAACATGATCCTGCCCTGGGCGGCGTTGATCTCGATATCGTAGTCCCAGAGCTTTCGCTCGAATATCCTGCCGGCCACCTGACGTATCTTGGCCATCAGGAACCCGGCCTGCCGTTGTTGTCTCATTGTCTCGGTCATCGGCTACAGCTTGAATTCGAAAGGTCCTTCTTTGTACCACCCTCTGGCGAAAGTGGGCGATAGTTTGAGCACCGTAAGCTCGGGATCTTCCGCTCCTTTCGGCCAGTGCATTTCCCAGCCATCCTGCCAGAGTTTCCGTTTGAATTCCAGATCTTCCACTACTTCCACTTCTCCGCCCAACATGAGCGTCCGAAACTCGCGCGGGTTGCAGAAGTAAGCGGAGACTCTCGGATTGGCGCGGATTTGCTGCATCTTAACGGACGACGTTCCAGTGGCAAAGTAAACCACAAAATCCTTCTTGTCCAGCCCAAGAACCTTCGCGCTTCCGGGATTCTCCTCCGTGTTCCTCAGATTGCTCAGCATTCGAGTATGAGGAAAACCATCTTCGCCGAAAGTGCTCAGATACACGGCATCGGCCGTTTCCATGAGATTCAGACATGCTTGCCTTGTTTCTTCTTCTTCCATTTTTTCTCCTTCGAGTTCCTCAATTGTTTTTCATTCGCTTTCGTGTATTTGTCGCTTTCTTAAACAGCCCCGCGCCAAGGTCACTTCCCAACGTTCCCGGCATGACGTGCAAATAACCTCTCGGCCGAACGACACTGAGCGCTTCCGGGGTAACGAGGGCATTCTCCAGTTGTATCGTCCCCGTTTTCGTGACGTTCTTCTCGTCGAGCGTCACCTCCGGCCCGGTTTGCCCATATATCGCGGCCGCCGTTCCAAAGCCGGAACTGTACTTGTTGTCCGTGATGACACAATCGCGCACAATGTATTCCCGCTTGTTGTTCGGCGCCCGCATCCAGACGTACTGACTGCGGGTAATGACGTTATGATGAAAGTCGAAGTCCAGATCGGTCTGGCACGTCCAGACGGCAGCGATATCCGCCCCGTCGATAACACAGTACCGCATGGCATTGCCTTTGCTGACACCTCCTTCAGCGTCCCAGAATATCGCGGGTATATCGCACTGGTAGAAAACGCAGTGATCGACCACAAGCCCTTGCCCGTTTGCACAGATCGGGCAGTTATACGGTAGTGCCTGGTCGTCTCCGACAAACATACACTGCGTCACGACTAAGTCCCTAAGCCTTTTGTTCATCCTGAAGACGGAGTATCCCCACGTTCTCGGTCGCGGATTACCCAAAAACTTGATCCCCCGAATTGTAGCGTGGTTGACTTCCACTCTCATTGCAATCGCGTGCTTTTCAGAACTCGATCCCTGCCCTTTCACCGTCGAGAGCACAACCGGCATCATAGCCGGTGTCCAATCCTTCTCATCCGGCAAAACCGTCGCTTCTATGATGAATCGTTTGTTCTCCGAGTATCGGCGTGAATTCTCGAAAACTACCATTTCAGGAATACAATAAGCTCCGGGTCTGATCTTGATTGTCGTCGGCCCCGGTTCCTTGCTAGCGTTGACGATAACCGCCGCCCGTGCTATCGTCCGCACGGGCTGGCCTTCCGTGCCTGGATTCGGATCATTGCCGTTCACGTCGTCTACATACAACACCTCCGCCTTGACCGCCGATCCCAGCATCGCGATTGCCGCGACCCAAAATGCAACCCACCGAATCAATCTTTCTTGACGTTTCATTCTTCCTTTCTCCTTTCTTCCCAAAAATAGTTCGATATAAAATAGTACTATATGGAACTATATGCAAGCCAAAATTTCACCTTGCGGCCCGGAAAAGTATAGTATTTTAAAGTAAATTAAAATATTTATTTTATAATTGAATATATTGATTATAGTAGTCCAATAGATTACATATAGAGACCTATGGATAACAAACGACAACAACTCAGCCTTCCTGCTGGTTGCCCGCTTTGTGGCGAGGCCATCGAGGTGACACAAATAAGGTGCACCCGCTGCAACAGCGAAATCAAAGGCTCGTTCAGAGCAGAAGGAATGTCCACGCTGCCCGCTGAGTATCAAAAATTCATCGCCGTCTTCTTAAGGCATAGGGGCAACATCAAAGCCGTGGAAAAGGAACTTGGAATTTCCTATCCGACGATCAACAAAATGCTCGACAGCATCAACGCGATGCTGGACGCCACGGGGACAACCCGGGAAAAGCCACTCACCCGGAAAGAGATCCTGGATTCGATTGAACGTGGCGAAATGACCGTCAAGGACGCCACGTTGATCCTCAAGACGCGAAAGTAAACGAGGAAAGAAATGTCAGAGATATTTCCAAATGCCTACGCCGTCTTTTTTATCGGCCAAATCATCGCGCTCACAGTCATCTACACCCTCCTCCGGCTCAGGGCCAAGCTGAAGGTGATGACCTCCGTATGCCTGGCGGTTCTGAGCGTGGCAGCGTTGACGTTCCTCTTGCTTTGCGTCAATCTACGCTTCATCGGCCCTGTCGACGTGCAGGAGTACGTGGCCGGGACGTTCGTCGTCGCGCTGCCCTTCCTGCTGATCCTGATCGGCAAATTCCTCGTGCCGCTGCTCGCAGAGATTGCCTCCGCCCGCAACAACGCCGACCCGGAAAGAGCACGCATCCTTCGAATGATAGAGGACCGCAAGATTACCGCTGAGGAAGGAAGCGACCTGCTCGCGGCGATGGGCAAATCGAGTGCTTTGCAGGCGCAGGACAGGTTCTCCCGGCTGGATATCGCCATGCTCGCCGGCGTGGCGCTGGTCATCATGGGCTTCTTCATGCCCTGGGTATACATTCGCATCGCTGGGATGCCGGGTCTGCACGGCCTCCGGGACCTTTTCGGTCAAGGCTCCGCCTACCAGGCCGGCTACCACACCGGCCCGCTCGGCTGGACAGTTTTCGCCATCGCCCTGTTGTCGATCATCCCCGTGTTCGTGACACCGAAGAGTCTGCTGTACAAGATATCTATCCTTCACCTCTTCCTGACGCTTGTCGGCTTGCTTCTGGCCGCGGTCACCCTGCTCCGTGCCGGCGACCATTTCGGTGTCGGCATCCTCATTTGTGCCGTGGGGTTCACAATTGAGCTGATCGCATCCGGAGCCAAATTCAAGCGTCTAGCCGCATAATCCGGCGAACCTGTGGACCGCCATTCGTGACTGTTCCTAGGTTCCCTTGGTG
>JARRQQ010000577.1:0-3435 GCA_037381725.1 Sedimentisphaerales bacterium | reverse complement strand
TACTACGCCAGAAAACGACTGTGTGAAATGCTGGAGAACAAATTGCTCGGGAAAGAAAGCCCGGAGGCCAAAAGGCTAAGCAAGATTCGTAAGCAGAAAGACCGAAGACGACGCAGAAGACCCGCCTCATAAAGCGTTGGGACATCTTGGGTAAACCTTAGCACTTCGTAAAGGCTGATCACTATACGGATGGTACGTTTCAATCTCTGATTCTGCGCCGCGGACGACCTTTTTCTTGCGTTCGCGTTCATCGAACAATATCATTGGTATCACGACGCTGATTTCGCAGGATCCGGTTACTTGAAAGGCCATCGTGTTTCCACTACTCGACAATGTTCCCAGGCGGCACATGCCGGTGGTCACATGGATGATTATTCTGGCCAACGGCGCGGTCTTTGCCTTCGAGCTGTCTCTGCCGTCGGACGTGCTGGAGCGATTTATCTATCATTTGGGGCTCGTCCCGGCCCGCTTCACGCACGAGGCCTGGGGGACGTCGCTGATGGTCACCGCCCACAGCCTGTGGCCCTTCTTCACGAGCATGTTCCTCCACGCCGGCTGGCTGCATATCATCTTCAATATGTGGGCGCTGTGGATCTTTGGGGATAACGTCGAGGATCGCCTGGGCCACGTGCGATTCCTGATCTTCTACTTACTCTGCGGGTTCATCGCGGCCCTCGTGGACGTCCTGGTCAATCTCCATTCGGCCGTCCCGACCATCGGCGCTTCCGGGGCTATCGCCGGCGTGCTCGGGGCGTACTTCATCCTCTTCCCCCGGGCGCAGGTGATCGTGCTTTTTCCTATTTTGTTCATTCCCCTGTTCTTCCCGCTGCCGGCGCCTCTGTTCATCGGTTTCTGGTTCATTCTCCAGTTCGTGAGCGGCACACTGGCCCTGTCGTCGGCAGCGTCGGCGGCCGGCAACATTGCCTGGTGGGCGCACGTCGGAGGGTTTTCGGCCGGTGTCGTGCTCCATCGGCTGTTTCTGATACGTTCGCCAGCGCATCGGCCCACCTATCCTGATGAGTACGGGACCAAAGCGGCCTGGTATCACGGATAACATCAAAGGAGTAAGGCTATGACGGCGGAAGTAGGAATCGGCAATCTGTTCTGGTTGTTCTTCATCATCATAACGCTCCAGCCGGTGTTGCGGCAGAAGCTCCTGGAAACAGCGCGGAAGCGACTGCTGACCGTTATCGAGGGCAAACGCGGCTCCCGTGTCATCTCGCTGATCCATCGGCAGGAAACGATGAGCTTCATCGGTTTCCCTATCTTACGGTACATCGACATCGACGATTCGGAAGAGATCCTGCGCGCGATCCACATGACCGATCCCGATGTGCCGATCGATCTGATTCTGCATACGCCCGGCGGCCTCGTCCTGGCCGCGACGCAGATCGCCGCCGCCATCGCGGACCGCAAAGGCAAGGTCACCGTCTTCGTGCCTCACTATGCGATGTCGGGGGGCACACTGATCGCCCTGGCGGCCGACGAGATCGTCATGAGCCCGCACGCGGTGCTCGGACCCGTCGATCCTCAGCTCGGCCAGTTTCCGGCCGCGTCGCTGATAAAGGTGATGGAACAGAAACCGATCAAGGAAATCGACGATCAGACGGTCATCCTGGCGGACCAGGCGGCCAAGGCGATTGCCCAGGTGGGCCAAAGCGTGGAGCAGTTGCTGAGCCGACACATGCCGACCGACAAGGCCGCCGAATTGGCGCGTCTGCTGTCCAGCGGCAAATGGACTCATGACTACGCCATCACGCTCAAGGAGGCAAAGGAGATGGGCCTTCCCGTCAGCTCTGAAATGCCGGAAGACGTCCTAAAGCTATTGCAGCTCTACCCGCAACCGATGCGTCGCCGCCCCACGGTCGAATACGTTCCGCACCCGTATCACTCGCACCGAGGGGAGCCGAAACGATGAGATCCAAATCGATCAGCGCGGCCACGGGTGCAGCCGTCGCGGTCGTGATGGCGGGTTGCGCGGCGATTGGCCCGAGGGCGGTGAGGTCGGACCGGGTGGACTACAATATCGCCGGTCAGCAGACCAGCAACGAACAGCTTCTGCTCAATCTCGTGCGTCTGCGATACCGGGACACACCTTATTTTCTCGAGGTCGTCAACATCTCGACGAGCCTGTCGCTTAGCGGCTCGGCCAACGCCTCGGCGGCCATCCCGGAGGCACAGAGCCACAGCTACGGACTGGGCACAGGTTTGAGTTATACGGAACAGCCCACGATCACCTATTCGCCCCTGCAAGGGGACCAATTCGTCAAGCAGCTTTTGTCCCCGGTGGATCTGGACACCATCCTGCTGCTGTACTACTCGGGCTGGTCCGTTGAGCGGATCTTCCGCGTGTGCGTCCAGTCCGTCAACGACGTCAAGAACGCGCCGAGCGCCTCGGGGCCCACTCCCGACTATGTTCCGCAGTACAAGGAGTTTCTGGAGGTTGCCCGACTGCTGCGGAGCCTGCAATTGAACGGAATGCTCGATATGGGCCGGACCGAATCCAGAGGACAAGGTCCATCGACTATCGAGATTCGCATTGCCGAACAGGCGCTCGGGTCCTATGAAGCGCAGCAGTTGTTCAAACTGCTGAACCTCAAGCCAAAGCACGGCTACTTCCCCCTGACCACAGAGATCGGAACCGATGGCGAGCAGCATATTTCCGTGGTGTTGCGGTCGTTGCTGGCCAGCATGTTCTACGCCTCACAGAGCGTGAAGGTTCCCCCCGAAGACGAACAGAGAGGGTTAGTTACCGTGAGCCGCGATGCCGACGGGCAAGCGTTCGACTGGTGCAATGTCATCGGCGGATTGATTGACATCCACTGGGCCAAACACCGCCCCAGCAGCGCCTACGTAGCCGTGCACTACCGCGGCACGTGGTTCTACATCGATGACAGCGATCTGACGTCGAAGTCGACCTTCTCGCTCCTCACACAGCTCTTTGCTCTCAAATCGGGGCAGATCAAATCCGTCGGTCCGATCCTGACTCTGCCCGTAGGCCAGTGAAACATGACCCTGTTGAGGTCTTGCGCGCGAGACAATAGACTTGGGACAGCCACGAACGGCGGTCCGTTAGACGACAGGATCTTTGAAACTAGCCCAAAAATCAGGTCCGAAACCTCTTAACGGAGCGGCGCTCAGGACTATCCTTAATTGACGAACAAATGATATGTCCTTCAGCCTTCTGTTCAGAAACCATAGATGCTCCGAAGTTGCCATTTTGATGGTATCTCATGGTACCATTCACCTCTTGGGCCGATGTATCCCGGGCCTCGTTTGACGAGCTCGACGGCTGTTCGGGAACCGTGGGAATTCGTGAACCAGACCCTCACGATGATTCTCTCTACAACTCCGAAACGCGAGATGACTCGAGGGGCCGGATAGGCTTTGATAATCCTGCCGTAAGGTGTTCTGACGATGACCAGGCGATGGTGC
>JARRQQ010000576.1:0-3435 GCA_037381725.1 Sedimentisphaerales bacterium | reverse complement strand
AAAGTCGCGGAAAACCGCCGGACCGAAATTGGAACATTGGCAAAGCATCTTCGCAAGGAGCTCGAATGGATTCCCCTCAAAGCGATGCGCAAGGACCGTTCAGAACGCTACCGGTCGGCCTCAGAATTGGCCGACGATATCGAGAATTACCTGAAAGGTGCTCCGCTAATCGCCGGCCCGCCAAGTACGGCGTATAGGCTCAGGAAGTTCGTGCGACGAAACGCTATCTTGTCCGCCGCCGTTTTAGCTGTGGCCGTGTCGCTTTTTCTCGGATTGGCCGCTACGACAGTGATGTACCTTCGTGCAAAACGACAGGCCCAAATATCGGAAGCTGTGAGCAGTTATCTGCGTAAAGACCTTATAATGTCTGTGAGCCCAACCGTAGCTATGGGGCGGGAAGTTACCGTCCGCTCGCTTCTGGACACGGCAGCGGGAAAGCTCGAGACTGAGTTCAAGAACGAGCCTCTGGTCGAAGCGTCCATTCGTGATACGTTAGGGAACACCTACCGGCACCTTGGAGATTTCAAGGCCGCAGAACTGCATCTGGAGCGGGCATGCCAGCTCCATCAGGAACAAATTGGCCTGGAAGATGCGAGAACACTTGAATCTATGTCGGGCCTTATCTGGGTATACTTCAGCCAGGGACGCTACTTCGAGGCGCAAGAACTCGCTGTCAAGGTGCTCACTGCAAGTCGCAGAATGTATAGTGAGGGAGATAAGGCCTTGGTAGATTCCACCAACGCAGTGGCTTTCGCCTATATGAAAACAGGGCAATACCAAGAGGCGGAATCGCTCTACCTCCAGTTGCTGGAAACCTACCGTCATCTTTACGGGAAAGGATATGGGCCAGCATTTGGTGTACTAAACAACCTTGCTCGTGTGTATTCAAAGCAAGGGCGTTACAAGGAGGCAGAGCAACTATGCAGTAAGGCGTTGCCGGTGCAGCGACGTGAGGAGGGTGAGGAGCATCCGTTTACACTTGTGAGTATGGGTATCCTGGCCAGAGTATACGGAGGCCAAGGCCGATACAAGGAGGCAGAGGACCTATGTTTACGAACATTGGAGGCCCATCACCGCGTCGTGGGCGAGGAACATTTGTATTCACTGGAATGCATGAGTGAGCTCGGCTGCGTGTATATCGCGCAAAAGAATTACCAGGAGGCGGAAAGTCTATTCAAAAAGGCGTTGGAAATCGCCCGGCGACGCCTGCGGGAAGGGCATCCACTGACGCTCCGCTTCGTAAATGGTCTTGCTGTTGTCCAAACGAACCTGAAGCACTACGATGATGCCGAGACACTTCTCGATGAGGCATTAAAGGGCAGGCAGCGTGAGTTAGGTGATGACCATCCAGAGACATTGGAAACCATAAACGATCTTGGCATTCTTCACAGAGAGCAGCAGCATTACGAACAGGCGGAGAAACTACTAACCCAAGCACTTGAAGGAAGGAAGATCAAACTCGGCGTTGACCATCCTGATACATTACAATCCATGCACGAACTCGCTGTGTTGTACAAAGAGCAAGCTCAATACGAAAAAGCCGAACCACTCCTTCGTGAAGCCCTTGAAGGCCGCCGCCTCAAACTTGGTGACGAGCATCCACACACAATAGAGTCTTTGAACAACCTCATCGACCTCTACGAAGCCTGGAACAAACCGAAAAAAGCCGAAGAGTGGCGAACAAAACTGGAACAAATTGAAGACTTTGAAGAGTGACATGTTACCAGTGAAACGGTCCAGTTTTTCGACTTTATAAACATTAGATTTCCTTGACTCGCTATGTCTCCAAATTGTCACTACAAACCCCGATTTTTGCCCTATCAAGTCCTAAAACACATAAGATTTTAGGCCCGAGGGAAATTCTTTATTATTGCCCTCGTCTTCAATGTACTTGTCCAAAGAAAAAGAGAGCTCACAACTCTCTCGAGCTGTAAGCTCTTCGACGATAAGTTCAATCAATCGACTGAGTGAACAAATGTCGGGCACAATCCTTATGGGAGCAGCAAAGGCTCATCATCTGTCCAGTGCAATGCCATAATCTCCAGGTCAAGTTGGTCGACTTCTCCATCCCCGTTGATATCCCCGGCAACAATTGTCTGCGGAACGGGTTTGTCAAAATAGGTCTTGCTTGCGGTTGCGGTAGCGCCGTAGGCTCCCATATTGACAAAACCTCCACTTGGGAAAGGTTCCAAACCAATCGGACTCTGAGGATCACCCGCATCGATGCACGGGCTGGTGACATCATCTTGTATCCAGTTTCCGCTTAGAGGATCCCATCTTCCAGCTTGTGATTTCAGCCGGTAGTCACCGTTCTCTGGATCGGCGAAAAGTGGATCAACATCAATGTTGCCTTCACCTGATCGGCCGCCTTGCACGCAACTATAAGTGACGACAGTGGCCCCGCTACCGATCTGCGCGACAGCATCATTGCGAGCCCGGTTACCCCAGAAAATGCAGTTGATCACGAGGGCGCCGGCGCCACCGCTCTCGTCGCTCGCGCCCAGACCTCCACTGAGGTCCGACGCCGTGGTCTCTACGAACGTACAGTAGATCACATGGGGGGTGCAGCCGCAGCCCCAACTCTGCAGTCCCCCGCCATCCCCGTTGCCGGGCATGGCAGCCCTATTCTTGATGAAGAGGCAGTTGACAAACGTCGAGGCGGGAGTGAGCCAGTTCTCCACGCCTCCGCCATGCGAGGCCGAATTTCCCGTGAACGTGCAGTCGGCAATCGTAGCGTCGCTCGAATTATTGAGGATGCCGCCACCGGTCTGAGTAGTCGCGATGGCGGTCACTGCGTTGCGGTCGAAGACCGTGTCGAGAATGATCGGACTGGCGTGTCGGTTGTACAGGCCTGCGCCACCGCTGGTGGTAGTGTTGCCGACGAATCGGCATCTCCACAGGCTCGGGCTGCCTCCCTCGTTGAAGAGGCCTCCTCCGCCCTCTGCGGGTGAGGACGCATTGGAATGATTTTCACGAAAGACACAATTATCGAGACTGGGATCGCCCGCCTCATTGTACATCCCGCCTCCCTTGCGACTCGCCGAATTTCCGTGGAAGGTACAGTTGGCAATCATTGGGTCGGCCGGAACCGGGCCAATCGTACCGGTTCGTCCTTGGCTGGCCGGTCTCCATATGTTGATCATACCGCCACCATTTGAGTATCCGGAATCGTTGCATTGCCGCCGGTGATAACAAAGCCGTCGAGAACAGCCGTTTCGTCGGCACCTGTTCCGGTCACGACATGATAGCTGTTGTCCGAACGTGTAGGCTCACTCACCAAGTCCGAAGGGTCGAATACCTCCTGATCATTTCCACGGAGATCACCGCTGAGGACTGTCAGGTTCGTAGCTGGATCTCGCTCTGGTCGAGAGACTTCCGTGCCCACAAAACCGCCGTAGATCCCGACCCCGCTCTTGAGTTGGAATGTAGCGGTAC
>JARRQQ010000575.1:3512-4612 GCA_037381725.1 Sedimentisphaerales bacterium | reverse complement strand
CGCGCACGGCGGTTTACGCCGCAAAGCCCGGCGGCTCGGATGGGCTGGTCATCCGACGGTGCAAGATTCACGACGTCGTCTACGGCATCAATACCGGCTGCGAGACTTCCAGGAACTGGACTATTGCCGACAACGACATCGTCGGCATCAACCCGACGTGGTATCCCCGCCCGCGAGTGACCTATATGAGTCCGGGCCACACCGGCGTCAACGTGTACGGCCAGGGACACGTGATCTGCTACAACCGGATCACGCGGTTCAGCGACGCGGCCGCGATCTACAACTTCGGCCCGCCGGTGGACGACGTGCTCAAGCATTGTGTGAACATCGACTTCTACAACAACGACCTGTCGTGGGCGCAGGACGACACGTTCGAGGCCGACTACGGCTGCCACAACGTTCGGTTCTATCGCAATCGTTGCTACAACGCCCACACGGGAATGTCCACGCAGCCGTTCTACGGCGGCCCGGTCTATCTGATCCGCAACGAGGTCTACGGGATCACCAGCCTCAGCTACAAGCTGAACAACTACCCCGCCGGCATCCTGGCGTACAACAACACCACGTGCTGCGCCGGTGAGGGCTTTCGCCCGCCGCCCATCTGGCAAAACGGCCATTTCCGCAACAACCTGTTCATGGGCGGCTCGCGATACGCGATGGAGTCGGGCTCGCCGACAGCCTACAGCACGATGGATTACGACGCGTACCGCCGGAACGATCCAGACCGGCTGATCAGTTGGAAAGACTATCAGGGCAAGACCGGACGGTATCAATCGCTCGAAGCGTTCTTCAAGGCGACGGGCCTCGAAGAGCACGGCATGACGGCGGATTACGACATTTTCGCAAAGGCGGGACCACCGGAGCAAGGCAAGAGCTATGAGCCGAACGACTATGACCTCCGGCTGCGCAAGAACGCCAAGGTTGTAGATGCGGGGATCGCCCTTCCCCAGATTACAGACGGTTTCACAGGCAAGGCGCCGGACCTCGGTTGCTACGAGCTTGGCGGAGAGCCGCCCCACTACGGCCCGCGTCCGAATCGAGACGCCTCCAAATAGGATGTGGTGCATTGCACCGATTTGTTGGGAGAGGAGCTAAGATGG
>JARRQQ010000575.1:0-3437 GCA_037381725.1 Sedimentisphaerales bacterium | reverse complement strand
CATAAGGGGGTGGATATCGACACGCTTGTCGATCAGGTGATTGAAAATCCCGACGAGATCGCCGGGCTGATCGACGCGCTGAAAGTCGAGAGGCGGGCCGTCAGATTCTCGTACGAAAAGGTGCTTCGGTTAGTGAGTGAGCGGCGGCCGGAATTGGTTTATCCTCACTTCGACTTTTTTGTGAGCCTGCTCGACAGCGACAACAGCTTTCTCAAATGGGGCGCGATCATGACGGTGGCGAATCTGACGGCGGTCGATGCGGAAAACAAATTCGAGGCGATTTTCGACAAGTACTATGCGCCGATTCCAGGTCCGGCGATGATAACCGCGGCGAACATCATCGGCAGCTCAGCCAAGATCGCGCTGGCCAAGCCCAAGCTGAGTCGGCGGATTGTGCGCGAGATTCTCAAGGTGGAAAAGGGCAAATACGAGAGCAAAGGCGCCCCGTCTCCCGAATGTCGGAACGTCGCCATAGGGCACGCCATCGACTCGTTCGAGCAGTTCTTCGAGTGGATCGACGACAAGGCCGCGGTCATCGCGTTCGTGAAACGGCAGTTGAAGAACAGCCGCACATCTGTCGTGAAAAAGGCCGAGCGGTTTCTTCGCAAACATCAGGCCTGAATAATCCGTTGCATCGGCCGGGCTGATTCTGGTATAATCGGGGCACGCGAGTAACTGGTGACGCTCGCCGCGTCGTACAAGGAGACTATAGACTCGGACAACCCTCCTTGAAAGGAGGACAGGGGCTATGTGCAAACGAAGCGGTTTTACGCTCATCGAGCTGTTGGTCGTGATCGCCGTGATCGCCATTCTCCTGGCCCTGCTGCTGCCCGCCCTGAACCGTGCCAAAGAACAAGGCAAACGGGCCGTCTGTCTGAACAATTCCAAGACGCTCGCGCTGGGGTGGCTGATGTACGGCGAGGATTACAACGGAGCCATGCCGAACGCCCAGGCGGTCCCGGACGGCGGCTGGGTGCTGAAGCCGCCCGGCACCACGCCCGTTGACGCCCCGGAGGAAGAACAGGTCCAGGCCCTCAAGGACGGTGTGCTGTTCAAATATATCGAAAATGTGCGCGTGTTCCGCTGTCCCGTGGCCAAGAGCTTCGAGATGCGCACGTACAGTTGCTCGCACGCGATGAACGGCGCGAGCTTCGACGGCGGCCCCGTTCTCAAGAACATCTACAAGATCCCGCATCCCGCTCAGCGGATCGTGTTCATCGACGATTTCGGCGAGGACTGGGACGCGGCGTGGGCGGTGCCGTGGAGCCGGCCCGCCTGGTGGAATCCGATTCCCGCCCGCCACGGGGCCGGGACGGTCGTATCTTTCGCGGACGGCCGGTCCGAATGGTGGGCCTGGAAGGACCCGCGTACCAACGAGCTGATGGTCGAGTGGGAATGGGGCGCTCTCGGCGACAATCTCGGCGTGGTCCAGGAGGACAATCCCGACCTGGTCCGCGTGCAAAAAGCGATCTGGGGCGAGTTAGGCTATTAGGAATCGCCGTAAGAGTTGTAACCCGCGGAGCCGCCGAAGCTCTATATGGTGCTTTCTCCACGTGAATGGGAGTACGGCAATACGGAAGAACCGGCTATAATCAGGCAAATTCCTAATTGATTCTCACACCGTCTGAGGATACATCAACCGTTACGGTGGCAGAGTCTCTTGATACGTTTCCTGCATCGTCCACTGCTCTCACAGAGTAGGTTTGCCGGCCTAATCCTTTAAAGTCGAAGTCGTTCCATTGCATTCCGTATCTCGTGGGATCTTCATCCCGCACGACCTTTGTAACGACTTCGCCGTCCCTCAGTATCTCGTAATAGGCCACTTTCTCCTCGAGCCCCGTGCTTTGCTCGATCAGCACGGGTTCCCATGTCAGAATCACTGTGTCATTGCCAATAAGAGCATCGATGTTCCCGATGCGTTTTGGCGGGAAATGGTCCTCATAGACATTGTAGCATACCCCTCCCACAACCCTGCCGGTAGAGACATCAATTTGTTCGATCTGGAGCGTACCACCTGTGTGGGGCTTAGCCTTATCGGACAGAAAAACGTTGAGTTTGAACTGCCTCTCCTGACCGAGTTTCAGAGCGAACGGACGATCGGGCTCGAAGTCTTCCGTGGTCACCGTCCAACCGACGGGAAGTGTACCGGCTACGTCTAAAATGAACTCTCGGGGCCAAACAGTCATACCGAATCCGCTCTCGCCTCCTGTGGACGCGCTGAATGAAATCTCCAGTTCCTCGCCGGCACGACCGGCGATATACCAGATGTTTGCACAGCCGACGTTGTTATCTTGATAGGGAATGACGGCGGGACTGATAGCAGGATCGGCAGGATGACCGAGGACAGCCCCGATGCACCAATGACCTTGATCTGGAGGTGCGGGTAAGTTATGCCAAACGACCGACGTCAGAGCCCGGCCGTTTGGAGGGATGTTAACAGACTTTGAACCGATCATCGTGGCCCCATCGGGAAAAACCAGTCCGGTTGTATTGTTGCGGTAGTAGAAAGTAACGGCTACGTTTTCGGCAAAGCCGGTGCCGCGATTGCGAACCACACCACGGAGAATATTGTCGACTCCGATAACGGGAGCATCCAGTATTCTATTATAATTATTGTCGATGAAAATATCCGGACTGGTGTACCATTGCGGACAGACCGAATCGGAGGGAACGTCACCGATGTCCGCGTCACAATCGCGAATCCAAATATCTATCGGTCCCCCACCGGCGACGCCAAACTGTGCAATGGCCGTGAAATAGTCAACCACATCAAAGGTCCCCGATATAACCGTCTCGTCGCTCAAAGTTGCACTAATCGTTGCTCCTACGTAGTCTTTGCCAAGAGGTGTGCCGCTCCCATAGCTGACCTTGTCAAAATTAAAATGAATGAACAGCACATCGACACTGTCTGTGAACCCTGTAAACGAAGCCGTGTACCTATCATCGACAAGGTTCACACTGACAAATGTGGCCCCATCCGGATTATGACCGGTTTCATATACACTTTCGATGGTCGCATCGGCTGAGGCACTCAGGTCCAGAGTAAACTGATTGATGCCAAGTGTCGGGTCACTCGAAACAAAGTCCAGCAGCAAGAAATTACCCCACTCCCCAGTGAGATTGACAATATCGTCGGTGGTCCCTTCAAAAACGCCGTCCGTTACATCCGGGTACCCAACTCCGAGATAAGCCCTAAGATACTGGCCGCAGACATCTGTTTCGCATAAACCAAGGGCAATGATTAAGCTGATGAAGATGCCTAAATTGGTGGATTGAATGTACCGTCGCATGGCCGTTACCTCCCAAAAAGCTATGACTCGTTCCGGACTTTATGTTTACACCTGCTTAGCAATATCGCCAAGCCTTCACTTCTCACCAAGAAGGAGCACAACGTGCATACGTTCACAGATCCGTCACGTAATGATATTATGGAACGA
>JARRQQ010000574.1:0-3815 GCA_037381725.1 Sedimentisphaerales bacterium | reverse complement strand
TGCGAACGAATACAACTCGTAGGCCCCACCGGCGGCGTTGGCCGCCCAGCCGGGGCCTTCGAGATCACCAAAATCGTGCCAGTGCATTATCCGGCCGGCCTGGGCCACAAAACTGGACTCGCAGGCCAGCCTACCCTCAAAAGGGACGAGCGCCTGGCCGGCAAGGCGCTTCTCTTGCTCGACCACGTTCTCAAAGACGGCTTCATCGACGACGCGACGGGGTTTATCAAGCCCTATCGCCTGACCACGACCGGCGAATTCTGCCTGAACTACCAGCACAAGAATAACTGGTTTTGTCCCGGCTCGATGGCAAAGATCGCCTACCAGTTGCTGATCTTCAGCGATTTGCTGGGCAATCCCAGGAAAGACAAAATGCGGCGAGCCGCCCTGATGAACGCCCGCTGGATCGAAAAAAACGTCAAGCCGACCTCCAACGGCTGGTTCCCCCGGCGTTGTCACCCGTCCGGCGAGCACTATCCCAACAACGCTTACGGCGATTCGGACATCCTCTTCGAGAAAAGCGCTGACGGCCTGTTCATCATCCAGCTCATGACGGAACTGACGAAGAAAAACCTGGCCGACTATTCCGGCGAAATCCGCAAGAGGATCAAGGTCTTCATAGACGCGGGCGGAATCTTCGGCAGTATCAATCACGACACGTACGACCATAATGAGGACGTCGCCTATGCGGTGGCGTTTCGAGTTTTGCGGCAAGCCGGCAAGCTGCTCAATGATGAGGAGATAACCAAGTTCGCCTACGAGAGGTGTCTTTCCTGCCTCGATCAGTTCAAAATGACCGAGAACCGAAACGGCGTTCCAACCAAGGGCCTGCTCTGGATGGAAAAGACGTGGGACACGGCGTACCTCTGGGAGAACGCCGAGGCGGCCCTGGCCTATTTCGAGGCGTACGGCGACACCCGTAACGAGCGGTTCCTCCGCGACGGCCTGACCATCCTCCGTGCCATCGCCAAGCACCATCATGGAGACAAAGGCTTTCTCACCGAGGGTGTGGACTGGAACAATCACGTCGGCAAACAGCACCATTTCAACGGGGCCGAATACGGTGACATCAAGTACACCGAGCCTCTTTTGAACAACCTCCACGTCGTCGAACCGACTTTGTTCGTGGCACGACTTGAAGGTACAGCAACTGATTTTTGATCGAAGAATAGAGTTGCTTTGAAGAAAGATAAGGACTTGCTTTGCAAAGCTGTTTGGAAATAGATTTCTCCACTTGCTGCGCTCGGTCGAAATGACAAAGAGGCGCAATCCCTGCTCGAAATGACACAGCGGCGGGGGGGCTTGCTCGAAATGGCAAGTGGACGGCGTCATTTCGAGCGCAGCCGAGAAATCTGTCAAAGGAAACCTATCGCGCAGCGATATCAAATTGAATCATTTTCGCGAACGTACAAAGAAGGGAAGAACGATGAGAATACAACTGTTGAGTGTAATTGGATTCATTGTTTGCGGTTCCTTTCTTGTGTTCAACGGCTTGGTCGAAGCGGGACAGGATCGACAGCGGCATCTTGTTCCGGCGGATAAGGGACTGTCGAGCCAGGCGATTCAGCAACTCTACGAAAGGGGCGAGCAAGCAGTCTACAGCGGCGAAGACCTTGAGACCATCGGCATGCCGGTCGGCGGGATCGGGGCGGGGCAGCTCTATCTGCGAGGCGATGGCACGCTCGGGGTTTGGCAGATATTCAACAAGCACGTCTTTTCGGGCTACGGCTCGCAGTGCTATCGTACGTATCGGCCGGACTCGCCTGTCGATTCGGGCTTTGCGATAGTGGTGCAGAAGGACGGCAGGACGCTCGCCAAGACGTTGGACCGGGATTTCGGGACCGTGCAGTTCAGCGGCGAATATCCCATCGGCTTCGTCCGGTACAGCAACGATGAATTTCCCGTGAAGGTGCGTCTGACGGCCTCCTCTCCATTCATTCCGCTCAACGCGGAGGATTCGGCCCTCCCGGCCACGATGTTCAGCATCCTTGTTGAGAACACGTCCGACGCGGAGATGCCGGTCAGCGTTGTCGGATGGCTCGAAAACGCGGTCCTGTTCGATTCGGCCAGCGCAGTGCAGGCGCTTCGCCGAACACGAATTGTGCGGGAAAACGAACGGACCATGATCGTGCATACGGCTGAGAAGGCGCCTCTGCCCGAAGGAGCCGCCAAGGCGCGGGAGAAGATCGTGCTCGCGGATTTCGAGGGTCCGGACTACGGCGACTGGCAGGCAACGGGTCAAGCTTTCGGCGCCGGTCCCGCCAAGGGCACACTAGCCGGGCAGCAGCAAGTCAGCGGCTTTTCGGGAAACGGGCTCGTGAACACCTTCCTCGGAGGCGACGGGCCTCACGGCACACTCACGTCACCTTCTTTCGTGATCTCCCGCAATTTCATCAACTTCCTGATCGGCGGCGGCAATCACAAGGGCAAAACGTGTATGAATCTGATCGTGGACGGTCAGATTGTTCGCACCGCAACGGGCAAGAACGATGAGAAACTCGAATGGTCGTTCTGGGGCGTGCATGAATTCGAAGGCAAACGGGCAAAGATTCAAATCGTCGATGAATTCTCGGGCGGCTGGGGGCATATCAACGTCGATCAGATCGAGTTGTCGGACGAGCGTCACGCCGGGCCGGTCGGTCCCGTGGACGAATTGCCTGATTTCGGCTCGATGGTCCTGGCGCTTGCGCAGGGCGGAGCATCGCCTGAGAAAACGCAGAGTCTTCTCGAAGCCGTCGGCCCGCGGGTCGTGAAGCTCCACACTGAACCAGACGTCACGTATCCCGCCACCGAGCGGCGCAGTGCGGCCCTGGCGACCGATCCGATCACGCTCGCGCCGCACGCCACCCGTACGTTCATCTTTGTTTTAGCCTGGTACTTTCCCAACCACGAGCACGGCCACGAGTATGCCAATCGCTTCGACGATGCGCCCGGGGTGGCTCGGTACGTGCTCGACAATTGGGGCCGCCTCGCCGGCGAGACCGCCGAATGGTACAAGACCTACTACCAGGACAGCACGCTGCCTCGCTGGCTGCTCTTCCGGCTCCATTCGACCGTCTGCAACTTAGCGACGGGAACGTGCCAGTGGTGGAAGAACGGACGTTTCTGGGCGTGGGAAGGCGTCGGCTGCTGCGCCGGCACGTGCACCCACGTCTGGAATTACGCTCACGCCGCGGCCCGCCTCTTTCCGCAACTCGAGCGCAGCGCCCGCGAAATGCAGGACTTCGGCGAGGGGTTCGACCCCGAGACCGGGCTGGTCGGCTTTCGCAGCAATCGCGCCTACGCCGCCGACGGCCAGTGCGGAACCATCCTCAAGGCCTATCGCGAGCATCAGATGTCCGCCGACGATAAGCCGCGTTGGAATACTCGATGTCTCGCGACAGCAACGGCGACGGCCTCATCGAGGACAGCCAGCATAATACGTTCGACATCAATTTCGAAGGCCCGAACACGTTCGTCGGCTCGCTGTACTTAGCGGCGCTTCGGGCCGGCGAGCAAATGGCCAAAGAGATGGGCGACGAGCCATTCGCCCGGCGCTGTCGAAAGATATTCGAGACCGGCCGGAAGCTCACCGTCGAACGCCTTTGGAACGGCGAATACGTCATCCAGCTTGTGGACATGAAAAAGTATCCGAAATTCCAGTATGGCGACGGGTGCCTGTCCGATCAGCTTTTCGGCCAGGGCTGGGCGGACCAGCTTGGCCTGGGCTACATCTATCCGGCCCGGGACGTCGCCATGGCCCTGCAATCGGTCGGGAGATATAACTGGGCGCCGGACGTCGGGCCTTACAACGCCGTGTACAAGCCGGAGCGCTG
>JARRQQ010000573.1:0-7741 GCA_037381725.1 Sedimentisphaerales bacterium | reverse complement strand
AGCGGAAGGCGTTGCCGTTGTACTTGCTCATGGGGCGCTCATCGGGCGGCAGAACCGTGCGCGTCGTCTGGTTGCGGAAGTCAGGCTCGATGAAGTCCAGGTCCTTGCGCCGGCTGTTGCGAACCGACCAGGCGATCATATCCAGCGGGAACTCCTTCAAGCTCCAAATGCTCTCGTCCAGGTCGAAATTCTCGGCGCCCGTCATCGCGTAGATCAGGTTCCAAAGCGGATTTTTTTCCGGCCGCTCGATTTGCCAATGCTCTCTAATGGCCTGGCGGTACTTCTCACGCAACTCGTCCGTGAAGGCGTATTTGTACAAGCCCCAGTAAGACAAAAAGGCCAGCTCGTCGTCGGAGTGGTTCCACTCGGTTGTCAGATCGATACCCTGCACCCGGCCGATCCTCGTGATTGGGATCATGATGTTATTCAAATACTCATATTGATCCAGCAACTCGTGGGCTTTCTTCTTGTACAGGTCTTTGCCCGTGAAGTGGTAGGCCGTCTGCAGGAAAGAGATGATCTCGACCGAGTTCAGCCGGCGGTCGCCGACCTGCTCGGGAAAGTGATTCACGTACTCCGGATTCCACCGGCCCCAGAGCGTGGGCTTGCCGTCGTAGTCGATCAGGTACCAGTCATTTCGCACGATGTGGTCCATCGTCGCGTCCATGAGGGCAATCGCCCGGTCGCGCCAATTCTTGTCGGGGACGACCTCGGCGAAAATGCTGTATGCGAAGAAATGGCCCACGATTTCATCGCTGCTCGTCGTGGCCTTCCAGACCCAGTTGGGATCGGGAGCGACCCGCCAGCGCGACCTATCGGACCGGTGATAGCCGGTCCGCTCGAACGAGCGAGCCGGAAAGCCCTTCAGGGGGTTGATCGAGTATAGCCGTTCCATCGCCTCGAAAGACTCGTAGCAATTGTGCAGGGCGTCGTCGGACTTCGTGGCGGCGTAGCGAAATAACTCCCCAGCCAGGTACATGGCGGTCCACAAGCCGTCATTGTCACTGTCCGTCAGTGTCCCCGTCGAAAGATCACCCGGCTTGGACAGGGATAATGCGCTGTTGAAGCCGTAACGGACGTGGCGCATCCGGGTGAGCCTGTCGAAATGCTCAGCCTTCTGCTGAAGGGTCATCATCTCGAAATGCGGCTGAGGACCAGCACCGAGTTGTCCGGGCCTTCGGAGACGTCGATCACGTCGTCGTCCACCAGCCAGCGTTTCGAGGCGTAGTAGTCAATCCGACCATCGCCCCGCAGTGCGAAGGCCCCATTGGTGGTTCCGAACCAGATCGATTTGCCGATTTGCTTCACGCAGCGCATGTTTGTACAGGGCAGTTTGCTTTTCAAGGCCGAATGTTGGCGGAAGGAACCGGCGTCCAACTCCAGATAGCCATCCGAAGTGCCGACGATAAGAATCGATCCATTTCGGAGCAATTCCAGGCAAGTGAGGTTATCGCCCTGGAAGGCCGATGTGGTATTCTTTCCAGGTGTGAAACAGTCAATTTCGTGATCCGACAAAATGAGGAACCGGTTGCGCGTCTGGTCGAACAGGAGTTGTTTTGCTTGATTCCGACCCGTCTTCCATTGCCTGACACATTTGCCTTGATCGAAATAGGCGAGGGTGCCATCGCCGGCCAGTAGGAAATCGAAATCGTTGCCCATCTCGAACAGCCGGACTCGTGGTATCGTGTAGGCAGCGCTGAATCGACCCGCCCAGGCGTTGCTGAGGACGGCCTTGTCCGCTAAATAGATGAATTGCTGGCGGTACGTGTCCATGCCCCGGACGTGCATGTCCAGCAGAGGTCTGTAATGGCGATCCGGCACCAATACTCCCTTGTACACTTGTAATAGCCCCTTGTCTGACAAGACAAGAATGCGTCCATTCCTGTCCGAACGGACGGTGGACAGTTCCGCTCCCGCCAGCCCTTCGGAAAGCGGAATCTTCTCCGCATAGTCCTGCAGGAAAGGCCTGTCCTGGTACGGGTGTTGAACGGTGTTTGGAAGTGCACGAAAAGCAAACACAAGAAGGCTACAAATGATCGGACGAAGAATGTCTATTCGCATTGTGTCCATCTTCCTCAATTCGATTCTTCCAACGAATCGCCTTGCGGCGGCATGTCACCGCACCCGGCTACGCGGCAATGATACTGAGGAACCCCACCTCAGTCAATCCCGCAATCGCCCACTGCCGGCGCCTGAGCGATGAATGAGGGGCGCAATTCAATCGCGCGGGACGCTGCCGACGCTGCGACACTGGATTTCCAGTACGCGCGGAGGGCGCCCAAGACGCGTTCCGACCCCCTCGGCGGGCAATTTGCGGCTTTTTGGCCAAAAAAAGGTTGCATATTAATATCCGTTAGGATACAATATGACTGGTAGGAGGTACTTCGCGAGAAGACTCCGACAGGCACCGTAGGCCGCTATATCGGCTTTAGGGAGACAGAAAAATATGGCAGGTATGTTTTATTCATCGCAAGAAGCCGCCCAGAAGCTCAATGTCACAGAGGAACGGCTGAAAGAATTGGTCACGGAAGGCAAATTGCGTGAGTTTCGCGACGGTCCCAATTTATTGTTCAAGGTCGAGGAAGTCGATGCGTTGACGCCAGAGGAGGATATTATTGGACTCGAAGAGGCCCCGGAGGGTGAGGCATCCGAGTCCGACGGCGTTGAGCTCGAGGCCGAGACGCCGGCGGAAGAGACTCCGGAACCTGAGCCCCAGGAATCGGGGGCGGCGGAGCTTGAAGCAATCGACACGGGGACTTCCCATCTCGAAACCCCGGAGGGTGAGACCCCTGAGATCGAAGAGGCGGAACTGCCGCCGATGACCGCGGACGCCACGGGCACCAGCGAAATCTTGCTGGCACCGGAGACGGGTGCGCCCGTCATGCCCAGCGACCTGACCGACGCGGATACCGCCTTGACGGGCATGGGAACGAGCGTTCTTGGGGAGACCGACCGGGAAGACTACGAGATAACCGACGATACCCTGGCCGAGACGGCGGTTCCCACGGGCACGACGCCCGAAGTGCCGCTCGAAGAGATCGAAGAAGACGTGAATCTGGATTCGTTTGGCAGTGGCTCCGGATTGCTGGATCTGTCCTTGCAGGCCGATGATACGTCCCTGGGCGGGATTCTGGATGAGATTTATACGGCCGAAGGCGAGGGCCCGGAACCAGCCGCGGCTGAGGCGGAAAGCCCCGGTGCGGAGATGGCTGCCCCGGCCGAGCAAATGGCTTCGGAAGATGAGCTTGCCGTTGCTCAGGTCATGCCTGAAATTTCCCCGCTGGCTGGGCCTGTGATCGAGGTTCCGCCGGATGCACAGAGTAACACCCTTGGGATGTTGCTGTTTTTGCCGTTGATTATCGTCATCTACACGACGGTCGTGGTCGTGGCGGGTTTCAAAGGCGTGATACCCGGGATACTGGCGACGGTTCAAAGCTTCATTTGGTACATCATGGGCGCCGCCGCGGTGGTGACGGTGTTGGTCGTGGGGGCGGCTTTCATGCTCACCGGCGAACGCGGAACGCGCGTCAAGAAGGAAAAGAAACCCAAGGTCAAGAAGGTCAAGGAGCCGAAGGTCAAAGCGAAAAAGGAAAAGAAGCCAAAGAAGCCCAAGAAAGTTAAGTAAGAGGGCTTAACCAGCCAGAGTTTCAAGACCCATAGCAAGCATGCACCGAACGTAGTGTCGGTGTCGAAAACGCAGATCACGTGCCATTCCTGCGTGGTTGCGCGTCAGGCTTCCAATCCGAGCACGTCCGTCATGGCGTACAGCCCCGGCTGCTTGCCGACCAGCCATTCCGCCGCACGCAATGCTCCACGGGCGAAGGTTTCCCGGCTGTTGGCCGTGTGATTGAGGGTAACCGTCTCGCCAAGCGCACCGAAGATGATCGAATGGATCCCGGTAATGTCGCCGGCACGGACCGCATGGACAGCGATTGAGCCTTTTTCCCTCGGAGCTTCCTTTCCGCTGCGCCCGTAAACCAGCGAGTCCGGGAAAGACCGGCCGGTTTGCTGGCAGATCTTCTCAGCCAGGGTTAGGGCGCTTCCGCTGGGCGCATCCTTCTTGAACCGGTGATGCTGCTCGATGATCTCCACGTCGTAATCGTCGCCTAGCATAGCCGCCACCTTGCCGACTAAAGAGAACAGTACGTTCATCCCGACGCTCATATTGGTCGCGTGGAGGACCGGGATTTTGGCGGAAGCCGCCTTTATCTTCTCTCGCTGCGCATCGCTCAGCGCCGTCGTGCCCGAGACCAGGGCGATGCCGTTGTTGAGGCAATAGTCAATGCTCCGGTCCGCGGCCCGGGCCTCTGAAAAGTCGATCAGGACGTCTGTGTCCTCCGTCGGAAACGAGTCGGTCAGCAGGACGCCCGCCGGCTCCGAGGAGGCCGCCAGGCCGCAATCCCGGCCGATATCCGGGTGGGTTGAAATATCCTCCGGCGCTGCTATCATACCGGATTCAGATATTTTGGAGCGTTACAGTTATGAAGAAAGACATACATCCACAGTATGAGAAGGTCGTGGTTCATTGCGGTTGCGGCAGCACCTTCGAGACGCGCAGCACGGCCAAGGAAATCCACGCTGAAATTTGCTCGATGTGCCATCCGTTCTATACGGGCAAGCAGAAGTTCGTTGATACCGCCGGGCGGATCGAGCGGTTCCAGAAAAAGTATGGCAAGAGCTATATCAAGGGCTCCGCACCCGACAAGACCCCACCTCATGGTGGTTCCGAAGCCAAGCCGAAGAAACAATAGGTGGTCCTTCGCAATGGAAATCTCGCTCCCAGCCTGCCGTGAGCCGGCTGGGGGCTTTTTGTGTATTTGGGCGGGCGCACGCGCGGCATTTCACGCCGGTCCGTCGCTTTCGCCCCGTCATCGTGCATCTTCATGCGGGCGCTTTGTCTGACCGAACAGAACGAGAGTATCCTGGCAAAACTCAACCTGATCGACGCCCGGTACAGCGCGATCGAGCAGCAGATTGCGACGCCGGAGGTCGCGAGCGATCCGAATAAGCTGATCGCCTTGTCCAAGGAGCAGGGCAAGCTGAAGGCCATCGTTACGAAATACCGGCAGTACAAGAAGGCGGCGGCCGGTATGGAAGAGGCCCGGCAGATACTGTCGGACACTGCCGCCGAAGATGATTTGAAGGCACTGGCGGAAGAGGAGATACAACAGCTCGAAGCCCAGGCGAACACCCTGCTCGACGAGATCGTGAACAGCATGGTGATGGCCGACGATATGGACATCGATTCAGTCATCGTGGAAATACGGGCGGGAACCGGTGGCGAAGAAGCGGCTTTGTTCGCGCGGGACTTGTACGAGATGTACATCCGGTACGCGGAAACGCGCAGGTGGAAGGTCGAGCAACTTGATTTCAGCGTGACGGAGAAAGGCGGCTTTCGGGAAGCCATTTTCGGTGTCAAAGGGCCCGGCGTGTGGTCGGAACTGGGCTACGAGGGCGGTGGGCATCGCGTCCAGCGCGTGCCGGAAACCGAGTCCCAGGGCCGAATCCACACCTCGGCGGCGACGGTGGCCGTCCTGCCCGAGCCGGAGGAGCTTGATATCGAAATCGCCCCCGACGATGTGGTCGAGCACGTCAGCCGGTCGAGCGGACCCGGCGGGCAGAACGTTAACAAGGTCAGCAGCGCAATCCGGCTTGAGCACATCCCGACGGGTATCACGGTCAATATGCAGGACGAGCAGAGCCAGCACAAGAATCGTGCCAAGGCCTGGCGCCTTCTGAAAAGCCGCATCTATGAGCATTTCCAGAGCCGAAAGCGTGCTGAGCGCGATTCACAACGCAAGACCATGATCGGCTCCGGCGACCGGTCCCAGAAGATCAGGACCTACAATTTCCCGCAGAACCGCGTGACCGATCACCGGATCAACCTGTCGCTCTACAACCTGGACAAGATCATGGGTGGCGACATGAGTGAGCTGATCGCCGCGTTGAAAGACCACGACCGGCAACAGAGATTGAAAAACCTTTGAGGACCCAAGGCTCAAGACACAAGACCTAAGACTGAAGATGCAAGACTGGAAACCGGAAACGCAAGACCAAAGATTGGAGGAGAGACGAAAATGATGAGAGACTTCCACAACATAAGAGCTTGGCAATACGCAGATGACTTGGCGGTATTGGTGTATTTCAAAACAAGGTCTTTTCCGCGAGAAGAGTTGTACGGGATCACGTCTCAAGTGAGAAGAGCGGCGGTTTCCGTACCCGCCAACATAGCGGAGGGCGCCGCCAGAGAGCACAAAAGAGAGTATCTTCACTTTTTGTATGTAGCGAGAGGTTCGTTGGCGGAGACGGAGTATCTTCTGCACCTGGCAGTCAGATTGGGCTATCCGCAGAATGCCGAATACGAAGAGCTGGAAGATTTGCGGAAAGTGACGGCAAAGACGTTATATGGTCTTATAAGAACAGTGAACAAGGAAGCCCACGGGGAACGCAGATAAGAAGCAAGAGATCACAGGCCCAATCTATGTCTTGAGTCCTGAGTCTTGTGTCTTGAGTCGTGTGTCCGAGGTCTTAAGATGATCGTCGTTGTGACTGGAATGGTCGGCGTTGATAAGAAGAGCTACCTGGAGAAGGTTTGCCAGCTTGCGGCCGAGAAGGGAAGGGACGTCTTGCTGTGCAACGTCGGCGACCGGATGTACGCCGAGGCGCCGGATATCCCACCCGGGAAAATCCTCGACATTCCGATGAAAAGGCTGAGTTCGCTTCGACGCAGCGTGTTCAAAGACATCATCGCCCAGGCTCAGGATGCCCCTAATCTTATCGTCAACACTCACGCCACGTTTCGCTGGCGGCACGGGTTGTTCCCGGCCGTGGACTTCGACCAGATGCGACAGCTCAACGCCGATATGTACATCTGCTTGATAGACGGTGTGGCCGCTCTGCACAAGCGGCTCGTGGACGAACACGCCGTCGAACACACGCTGAAGGACCTGATTGTCTGGCGCGAGGAAGAGATTATCGGCACGGAGATGCTCTGCAAAGGCATTGATGAGACGGTTCCTTTCTATTGCTTGGCCCGCGGCGCCGAGAACGAAACAATCGATGTGTTCTACAAGCTCATCTTCCACAGCGAAATCAAGAGAGCGTATCTGAGCTTTCCAATGACGGCCGTGGCGGATATGAAGGACGTGAAAAAGGAGATTGACGATTTCAGACACACGATGGCGCCGTTGTTTATCTGCTTCGATCCGGGCGACCTGGAGGAGTCGTACCTGCCGGACAGGGCCCGGCGGGCGGGCGAGGAAAGTCTGGAATACGTCGAGGTAACCGCATTAGGACGACAGGTCCGGCTGGATTTGCACGAGGTCCGGCAGATCGAACGCGATATCAATAGCCAGACGTACGCCCGTGATTTCATGCTCATCGACCAGGCGGATATGATTGTCAGTTTCGTGCCGAGCCTGGCCGACGGACGCGCCGCGATATCCAGCGGCGTCGAGCGGGAACTCCAGCACGCCCACGAGGCGGCCAAAGAAGTCTACGTCATCTGGACGGCCAAACAGAACCCCTCGGTCTTCGTCACCCAGACCGCCACGAAAGTCTTTGACAATCCGGCCGATTTCGTGGAATTCTGTCAAGAGAAGGAATACACAAGAAGACAGAGATCGTAGCGTTCTTTGCTATAACGGGAGTGGATGCTTGATGGTAAATGAGAACACTATTCTCGAACAAATACGCGCCCAAGCTGATGCAGAGAGCATTCGCATTACCCAACACGCTCAGC
>JARRQQ010000572.1:0-3493 GCA_037381725.1 Sedimentisphaerales bacterium | reverse complement strand
GTCGAATCTGTCTGTATCGAGCTTTCTCAGTCTCGTTTGCACGTTGCCGCGAATGGGGGTCGGCTCCAGATCGGGACGCATGTGTCTGAGCTGGGCGGCGCGCCGGAGGCTCGACGTACCGATCTTGGCGCCACGAGGCAATTGCTCAAGCGACTCAATCGGCGGGGGACAAACAAGACAATCTTCGACGAATCTTCTATCGAGCACCGCTGTAATGGTCAAGTCTCGTCGTTCGGCCGTGGGCAGGTCCTTGAAACTGTGGACGGCAAAGTCCGCTTCGCCGGCTGTCAAAACGTCCTCGAGTTGCGATGTGAAAAAACCGGTATCCTTGAGATTCCACAAGGTCGTGCGCCGGTCACGGTCGCCCGTGGTGGTCACCTGCTTGATCTCGATCCCGATGCCGGGATGGATTCTCTTCAACGCGGCGACCACGTGCTCCGTCTGAGCAATAGCCAGCGCACCGCCTCGTGTTGCTGCTGTAAGAACCTTCATTCCGATCTCACAAAAGAATACCCCACAGAAATTGGGGATTAAGCATTATTGAGTGTTATTCGACGATTAGGATGCATTCTAAGACCAGGGATCATGAATATCAACTCGAAAGTGCATCGGAGCCGAACCTACTGTATTGAAAAGCCGTATAAAAATGGCTTTATCAATCGCACGCTTTGAGGCATAATCAAGCCTCCGTTGGGAGCTTTGAGAACTGCTAAGCATAGCCGTAGCTGTGAAGGGAATTGAATGAATAAGTTCAGGCGCGAGATCATGTGGGCGGGACTGGCGCTTATTATACTGCTGATATTCTTTTCCATCTACGGGGCTTTTCTCGGTGCTGCGCGGGCGGAAGAGTACTTCAATCGTATCCCTCTGACAGTTTATTGGATAATCTTTGCGGTTCTGTTGGTCGCAGCACTTGTTATGTTTCCCAGGCTGGTCCGCATGCCGGGGCTGCTATTGATGCACGCCGGCTGTATCCTCATTCTGGCCGGAGGGATGTGGGGCTCGCAAGCGGGACATGCGCTGCAAAAGAGATTTCTCGGAATTGAGAAAGTCCGAACCGGTCGGATGATCATCTATGAAGGGCACAGTGACAATAAGGTCTATAAGAACGACCGCCAGTACGCGGAGTTGCCCTTCTCCATCGGGCTCAAAGACTTCCGAATAGACTATTACGAACCGGCATACCTGGAGATCGAAACCGGCTCGGGCCAAAACCTGAAAATCCCCGCCGAAGTGGGACAAGAGATTGATTTGGGCGGCAAGCTTGGGAAAGCTAAGATTGTCAAGAAATACAGGAATTTCAGGATGTCCATGCAGGACGGCAAGAGGGTTACTTTCGACGATCCGCATCCCGGCTCGAATCCGGCGCTCGAAGTTCAGATCACGGCGCCCGACGGAACGGTGACAACGCAGTACGTCTTTTCCATGATGCCCGGATTCGGCCACACGCAAGGCAAGCTCAAGCTGACCTATCACAAGCCGACGGGCATGGCCGTCAAAGACTACGTGAGCGAGCTGGAGGTGGTCCAGGACGGTAAGGTTGTCGCCGATAAGGATATCGAGGTGAACCATCCTCTTGCCTTCGGAGGTTACCATTTCTATCAGGCGGACTACGACCACGACGCCGGTCAGTACACGATTCTCACCGTCTATTCCGACACGGGATTGCGGCTGGTCTTCATCGGTTACTGGATGCTCTGCCTCGGCGCCATCTGGCACCTGTGGCTCAGACACGTATCCGTCGCGCGTGTCTCGTCGCTCGTCACCCGCCGTTCGAGAGACGAGTCGCGAGTTACGGATCACGGCTCGACGGCCGAAAATCGAAAATCGAAAACCAAAAACCGAAAATAGACAGATGGCCATCAAGTATACGATTCAGGGATTACTGGTTTACATCACCATAGCCGCGTACGTGGTGGCGTTTGTCGTGACGTTGGCGCGGCGTCCGAAAGCCGGACGCGTGATCTATCTGCTCGGCTTTGCCGTGGCCGTCGTCGCCTTCGGCTACCGCTGGGTCCACGTGCGTCACGTGCCCTTGCAGAATCTCTTCGAGGTCTTCCTGTGCCTGGGCATGATCTACCCGGTTTCGCTGTTCTGTAAGCGCGTGCTGCGCGTGGGCGGATACGCCGCCGATATGCTCATCGGAGCGATTGTCTTGTTTCCCGCCGGGTTTGTCTTCAACGCCGATCCTCAACGTCTTCCGCCGGCCTTGCAGAGCTGGCTTTTTCTGCCTCACGTGGCCGTCTACATGCTCTCATATATCATCATGGCAAAGGCCGCGTATCAGGCTACGTGTCAATTAGTGAACAAGAACCCAAGGCCCAGCGAGAATCTTCTGCCCCCCGAGCAAGCGACGTATGCTATTGCCTGCCTCGGCTTTCCTTTGCTGACGCTCGGCCTGATCCTCGGCAGCTATTGGGGCAAGCTCGCCTGGGGCGACTACTGGGGTTGGGACCCGAAGGAGCTTTGGTCGCTGGCCTCGTGGCTGGTCTTCCTCGGATACTTCCATTTCCGTTACATGTTTGGCCGAAAATACCCACGTGCGAACAGCCTTTGGGTGATTGCAGGCATGGCGGCTATCATCATCACGTTGCTCTGGGTTAACCTCTCACGCCTCTTCCCCGGCCTGCACAGCTACGCAACCTAACCAATTTGATTTTCGATTTGCGATTTCCGATTGTCGATTGTCTCTGCCTCTGTTGTCGTGTCCGTTCTCGGAGAGCTTTGCGCGCACGGAAAGGCCGGGCTGAAAAACGCCCGGCCGGATGTGTGAAATTGTCGTCGGGTACTCTCAGATTCCGCCGAAGATCGCCCATTGTCCCGGCTGATTGTAAACCTGTCGGACGCCGAGTCGATCCAGCTTCCATTCGCTGACCTGCCCGTCTCTCTCGACTTCGACAACAGACGGAACGACCAGGCCTTTCGTTTCGGGATTTGGATGCGGAGCCGCAGGCCCGATAGAGATGATGCGAAGGACCTTGATGGAACCGAACATCTGCTGCATTCTGTCGGCAGGCATGCCTCCGAGCATTTGGCCCGCTGCTGCGTAGTTCCGGGCCATGAGTGCCGCGAAAAACTGCCTCACAACTTCGATGGCCGCCTCGTCATCGGAAAGGTCGCCCTGCGCTAAGCCAACGTCCTGGGTCGTCTGGTCAACTCGTATGGCGTCGGCGGGAACCTCCCCATCCAATGTGAACATCGCGGGGTCAATATCCTGATTGTACTCGTCGAATTCCGTCGTGCCCATTAGCTGATACTCGTCGCCATTGCGTTGATAGACCTCCACGGCAGTGAGAAACTTAGTGGCCTGGTCAACGAACAGAATGACCCGCCTGCCCGGACGCGACCCTTCAGGCTCATACGTGGCGGTCACGGCAATCGGTTCGGCGCGGTCGGAAGGCTCGGCAACCTCTACCTTCACTTTGCCCTCTTGCTCTTGCTCGTATAGGCGTTCCATAGCGGCCCGTGGGTCGATCTGGCGTACCAGCGCGAG
>JARRQQ010000571.1:0-3498 GCA_037381725.1 Sedimentisphaerales bacterium | reverse complement strand
TCATCTTCCTCCATCGTTGGCGTGCCCCCAGCTTGCGAAGTTTCGGCACGCGTATGTTGACGGCACGCCCCGATGGTACCGATATCCATATTGTCGATCCTTATGGCAGGACGTCACATTTCATCTGGCGTGATCCTACGCACATTCTGGCTTGGTCCTGGCATCCGTCACACGGCAACGCCTTTTATCTCTATGAGGACGGCACGGATCAGGTCGAGGTGATCGGCAAGTCCGTGATGACCGTCAACGGCCATTGCACCTACCTGCCCGGCAATCGCTGGATTCTCAACGACACGTACCCGGACAAACAGCGAAATCAAAACGTCTACCTGTACAACGTGGCAGCCGGCAAGAAGATCCCATTGGGACATTTCCATTCCCCTCCGAAGTACACCGGCGAATGGCGATGCGACACCCATCCGCGTTTCAGCCCTGACGGGCGAAGCGTGGTGATCGATTCACCCCACGGCGGCAACGGCCGGCAAATGTACTTGATTGACATAAGCAAGATTGTCGGCTGACCTGCTCTTTTCAACGGACGGTCCATGCAAGCAAATGAGAAAACCCGGAAACGCATAAATAAGAGCCGAATCTGTGCTTATGTGATTTCGGCTTGTGCGCTCATCCACGCTGGCTGCTCCCGGCCGTACCGCGCAGAGCCGACGGGCCAAATCCAGCTATCCCATACCGACAAGGCCGAGAGCATGAAGCTGGCCGAAGACGTCCTGTCCGAATTGCACTTCCCGATCGACAAAGCCGACGTCGAGAGCGGCTTGCTGACAACCAGGCCGCTGCCGGGCGCGCAGTTCTTCGAGTTCTGGCGCGGCGACAACGTCGGGGCGGGCAACGGCCTTCAGGCCAATCTGCATACCATTCGCAGGACCGTCGAAGTCGACGTGACCCAACGGGCCGATAAGGTATGCGTTAGCTGTAGTGTAAAGGTCCAACAGCTCTCTTTGCCCGAGCGAGAGATCACCAACTCGGCGGGCGTCTACGACATGTTCTCGTCGAGCACGCCGGTTCTGCAGAAGATCGCGATGAATCCCGAGCAGAGGAAGGCCGCGACATGGATCGACCTGGCCGACGACAAAGCGCTGGCCGCTGAAATCCTCAAACGTATCGAGCGCCGCACCCTGCATCGAACCGACAATGACAAGCAAATGACGGGAACCAAGACATGAAAGTCCTTGTCTGCGGCGGAGCCGGATATATCGGAAGCCACATGACGGCGCTGCTCGCTTCAGCCGGTCATGAGCCGATTGTATTCGACAACCTCAGCAAGGGCCACAAGTCGGCGATTGGGAAAGCCCGGTTCGTGGAGGGCGATTTGTCCGACGCCAAGTTGCTCACGGGCGTGCTCAAGGGATGCTACGTCGACGCGGTCATGCACTTTGCAGCATTCATCGAGGTCGGCCAGTCCGTCCAGGAACCTCTTACCTATTACCACAACAACCTTTGCTGCACGCAGAATCTCCTTTCGGCGATGGAGGCGGCTGGGGTGGAAAAGTTCGTTTTCAGTAGTACCGCCGCGGTTTACGGCATTCCCAAAAAGGTCCCGATTACCGAAGATTCCCCCACCGAGCCTATCAATCCGTACGGCGAGACCAAGCTGGCGGTCGAGCGGATGTGCCACTACCAGAGCCGGGCGGGAAAGCTCGCGTACGCTGCACTGAGATACTTCAACGCTTGCGGCGCCGGCGCCCGGTCCGGCCTCGGTGAGGACCATCGACCCGAGTCGCACCTGATTCCGCTGACCATCCAGGCGGCGATGGGAAAACGCAGCGACATAAAGATTTACGGCACGGATTACCCGACGCCGGACGGCACGTGCCTGCGCGACTATATCCATATCGATGATCTGTGCCGGGCGCATCTGCTGGCGTTGGACGAGCTGGACGAAAAGGAGGAGATGGTGTACAACCTAGGCAACGAAAGCAGCTATTCCGTTAGACAAGTCATCGAAACGGTCAAGAAGGTCTCGGGCAAGGACTTTCGGGTCGTCGAGGCCCAGAAACGGGCGGGCGACCCGCCGATCCTCCTCGCGGACGCCACGAAAGCCAAGACCGAGCTCGGCTGGGAAGTCGAAAAGCCCGAGCTGGAGCAGATGGTCGCCACCGCATGGGCCTGGCACTGCGACCACCCGGACGGGTATCCGGATTAACAACGTAGAAACAAATCGCGAATATCGAATAATGAATGTCGAATAACGAAGGCAGGCTACAACGAATAGGGAGCATGAAATGAGTGGAACGTTTGTAGGTATCGACGTCGGCGGAACGAATGTCAAGATCGGCTTGTTTGACTCCAATCTGAAACTGATCTGCAAGACGTCGGTCACGACCGAAGCGGAAATGGGCCCGGACGTGGTCATCAACAAGATGGCCATGACCGTCGAAGAGCTTCTCGACAAGGCAAGCCTGCCTTTGGAGGACATCGTCGCGATCGGTATCGGCACTCCCGGTCCGGCTAAGTACAGCGAAGGCATCATCATACGGTCCACGAACATGCCCAAATTCCAAAACGTTCCGATCTGCAAGATGCTCAACGAAAAGCTCGGCGCGCCTGTCGTGTTCGACAACGACGCTAACGTCGCCTGCTGGGGCGAATACGCCGTCGGCGCCGGCAAGGGCGTCAAGGACATCGTCTTCTTCACGCTCGGAACCGGGATCGGCGGCGGGATCGTCAGCAACGGCGAGCTGGTCCACGGATGCGACGAAAACGGTGCCGAGCTGGGCCACATGATTATCCACCCGGACGGCCGACGATGTAACTGCGGCCAGAAAGGTTGCGTAGAAGCCTACGCCTCCGCCGATTCGACCGCCAGACGGGCGACCGAAGCCATCGAAGGCGGCGCCGAATCCAGCCTTAAGAAGGTCCTCGACGAAAAGGGCAAGATCACCAGTAAAGACATCTACGAACACCTGGCCGCCGGCGACGCGCTGGCCAAAGAGATCACCGACGGCACAGCCAAGGCCCTGGCGATCACCTGTATCAACATGCTCCACGTGACCGAGCCTAAGCGTATCGTCTTTGCAGGCGGAATGATTGCCGCCGGAGATATCTTGCTGAACCGCATCCAAGAATTCTTCGATGAATATATCTGGACTTTGAAGAAAGAGACGGTCGAAATTTGCTTCGCCACGCTCGGTGAAGACGCCGGCATCATTGGCGCCGCCGCCCTCGCGCAGCACACAAAACGGTAGGGGCGGCCCCGCGTGGCCGCCCTGGGCAGGCACACGGGCCTGCCCCTACGACGGTCAGGCCGATCAATACCGGCAAACGAGCGTTTTCCTCCGCAGCCCGACTCCCGTCTTTTGTCCGTCGTCTGTTCTCCGCCCTTCGACTTCAGTCTTTTCTTGCGCATCATTGGCTTTGTTTGCAGCCGACGGGGTACCGAGCAGAAGCTCATATTCCTTCTTCTCAAAAGCACTTAGCTCCTCCTGGGCCGCCGCAGATTGGCTTTGTTTTGCGCATTCCGTGGCGAGGGCGTCCCGCCCT